>JAHHRC010000268.1 GCA_020026035.1 Erysipelotrichaceae bacterium
CCCAAAAGGTCAAAGAGTATTTGTTTAATCCAGATGGCGAAGTGAAACTCGAATCCAAAGAAGAGTTTGAAGAAATGCCTGATTTGGATGCATAATCAAATCATTCACAAATAAAGACTAAAAAACTCAAGGAAACGCTTTTCTTGAGTTTTCATTTGTAGTATGGGAAAAGGCTATATTTCGTTTATATCTTAGGAAGATAGGAATCTACAAATGGACTTATGCGTCCATCGTGAAAAAGAGAACCTGTTGTGCTAACATGAATTAAAGTTAGGAGGAATTGTAATGAATCAAGGTATTCGAAATTTCGATTTTCAAAACCCAACAAAAATTCTTTTTGGAAAAGATCGTATTAAAGATATCAATGTTGAAATCCCAGAAGATGCTAAGGTATTAGTCATGTATGGTGGCGGTAGTGTGAAACGGAATGGGGCGTTTGATCGTGCTATAAATGCCTTAGGCAATCGTGAATGGGGCGAGTTTGGCGGTATTGAAGCAAATCCAACATTTGAGACTCTTATGAAGGCTGTTGAAAAGATTCAACAAGAAGGCTTTAATTACCTATTGGCTGTTGGTGGTGGATCTGTGATTGATGGGACAAAGTTTGTTTCATTAGCGGCAGTATTTGATGGAAATCCAATGGATATTATGGGTGGTGGAGTAGGACGAGAATTACCAGTCACAAAAGCGATTCCATTTGGAACAATTCTAACATTGCCTGCAACTGGTTCAGAAATGAACAATGGATTTGTGATTACTTTCGTTGAGAAGAAGGCAAAAATTGCATACGATCATCCACTCTGTTTCCCACAATTTTCCGTTCTAGAACCAGAATTGACTTATACATTGCCAAAACGTCAATTGGTGAATGGTGTCATTGATACATTTGTGCATACGATGGAATGTTATCTTACATATCCGGTTGATGCAAAAATTCAAGACCGTTACGCAGAAGGGATTTTGCAGACGATGATTGAAATTGCCCCTACAGTTATTGATGAAACGAATCATGATTATCCATCTCGTGCAAACTTTATGTGGGCCGCAACAAATGGTTTGAATGGATTTATTACACCAGGTGTTCCACAAGATTGGGCGACACATATGCTAGGACACGAAATGACTTTGGTGCATGGGATTGACCATGGACGTACATTGTCGATCATTCTGCCTGCTATGATGCGTGTTCGTAAGCAACAAAAATGGGACAAACTCATTCAATATGGACAAAGAGTTTGGAATTTAGTTGGCACTGATGAATACATTGTGG
>JAHHRC010000269.1 GCA_020026035.1 Erysipelotrichaceae bacterium
TCTCTCATTGGACTTGATTCTGGATTAAATGGCCAACAAGACATCACAAATGCCTTTAAGAATGTACCACGTACAAACTATGCCATTACCGTATGCCATACACCAGATAGTGCCAATGATGTTCCAAGTGACATTATCAATTACTTCTTAGCTGGACATAGCCATGGTGGCTTAATCAACTACGGATACAAAGTCAAATACATGCCAAAAATGGCAGAAACCTATACCTTTGGAAAACACAAAATCAATGACCGATTCATGCTAGATATTACAAACGGAGTCGGAACCACCCAAGAAGACATCCGCTTCTTAGCCGATGCCGAAGTTGTTTTATACCGATTACACCACGTAACACCAATCATTGAACCATAATCAAAAAGACTTGGAGCAATTCCCAAGTCTTTTCTTATGCTTATTTACCTGTAAATAAACGAATAAATCTTTGCCAGAAGTTTAGACCATCGTCAACACGCGTTGGGTCTTTTCTTTCTGTATCTACCTTTGGTGTACGTACTTGATCTGGAGCAGTTACCGAATCAATCTTGTAGATGAAACGAACCTTACCAGTAGTACCTTCAGAAATACCAGAGTAGTTTGTATAGGATGTACGACGTTCACCAGTTGCCTTCATAACATTGGCAATCTTTTCAGCCGTCGCAATTTCTGTTCCCTTACCAGTCAACTTTGAAATACCTTCATCGTTGTACTTCACAAGTCCATCATATAGTTCTTTAGAACCATCTCTTAACTTGTTAGAACCATCCTTCAATTGGTTCGCTCCGTCTTTCACCTTGTTAGATCCATCAACTAACTTCTTAGATCCTTCATAGGCTTGAGCTACACCATTTGTATAAGCAATGACACCTTCATTACGGAACTTTTGAATGTTTGCTAGAGAAGCTCTTGCTTGTTCGAACTTATCCTTCACACCTTGTTCCTTCAAGGCCTTCATTAGAAGTCCATGAATCGCAGCCTTACCAGCTTCACTAGAAGCCGCATCTGTCTTCATACCTTCTGCTAATGCAATATTCAATTGCGCACCAGCGTTTTCAAAGATTGGTTCTAAATCTTCAATGTGGTTCACATTACCTTCATGGTTCATTAATGCAAATGCAATCAATTGATCAGCATTACATACATTTGGATCAACTCCCTTTTCACCAAGAGATGCTTCAACTTGAACCTTTGCCCCAGCATATGCTTGTTCAGCACTGAGTAAGGATAGAACCTTAACTACTTTTTCATTGTTTGTTGTACC
>JAHHRC010000270.1 GCA_020026035.1 Erysipelotrichaceae bacterium
CACTCATCTTATTACATGGTGGACCTGGATCAAGTCACAATTACTTCGAACTACTTGATGACCTTGCAAAAATGGATGATCGAACCATTATTATGTACGACCAATTCGGTTGTGGAAAATCCGAAGTCTTTGACGAAGAACACCTTTTCCACAAAGATACTTGGATTGAAGAACTCGAAGCCTTACGCAACCATTTAAACCTCGACGAAGTTCACCTACTCGGACAAAGTTGGGGAGGAATGATGGAACTTATTTACCTCATTGACCATAAACCAAAAGGCATCAAATCTATTACACTTTCTTCAACTCTTGCAAGCGCAAGTCTCTATGCAAGCGAACAACACCGCATGATTAAGCACCTCCCTCTTGCATACCAAGAAGCCATCCTTGAAGCAGAACGCACGAATGACTTCACTTCAAAACCATGCCAAGAAGCGGTTTCCTATTACATGGAACGACATTGTTGCGACGCCATCACAGAGAAAAGCCCAGAATGCTTAAAACGCAAAAAGACATGCGGCATCCAAAGCTACATTACAGCCTGGGGACCGAATGAATTTACCCCAAGCGGAAATCTTAAAGACTACGAATACACAGACAAACTCCACCTCATCAATACACCAACACTAATCATTTCCGGTACCGATGACTTATCCACACCACTTGTAAGTAAAAACCTCTATGACAATATTCCAAACGCAACTTGGCACTTACTACCAAATGCACGTCATATGTGCTTCGTCGACCAAAACAAACAATACAAAGAAATCCTCATCGATTTCCTAAACAAGCACGATTAAAGGAACCTCGCGGTTCCTTTTTCTTTTTGTCAATGATTTGTAAGTCCTTCGGGAATTGATTCAACACTTCAACGCCATCTTCCGTCACAACCACTAAGTCTTCAATACGCACACCAACAACCCCAGGCACATAAATACCTGGTTCAATCGAGAAGATATTTCCAACCTCGGTTAGTGATTCATTCACGCTAGAAACATCACCAAACTCATGGTCTTCAATGCCACAGAAATGACCCAAACGATGTGTAAAGTTTTCTCCATAGCCACCATCCGTAATGACCTTACGGGCATTTAAATCAAGACGCTTAAGTTCAATTCCAGGTCGAACCATCGCTTCACTGGATTCATTCGCTTCACGTACCAACTCGTATACTTTGCGTTGTGTCTCATTGCATGACTTATAGAAGAATGTCCGTGTCATATCCGAACAATAGCCATCCACAACTCCACCAATAT
>JAHHRC010000271.1 GCA_020026035.1 Erysipelotrichaceae bacterium
TCCTATTTAACAAAGGGTTGTACGTTGATGTCGACGTATTCTTCATGTCCTCCGCAATTGATTGCGATTATTCAAGCGGTCATCTTTGTCTTCTTTGCGGCTGAGCATTTCTTGAGCAAGTACCATCAGAATCTTGTGGTGAAGTGTGCGAAGGAAGAAAAGGCTTCGATGAAGGAGGTAGCATAGTATGAACATTTGGACTGTGGATTTCTTTTATTCGATCTTCCGTATTGCGACTCCGATCCTATTTGCAACACTTGCAGCTGTGATTGGCGAAAAGGGTGGTATTTGTAATATTGCATTAGAAGGTACCATGATGTTAGCGGCGTTGTTTGGTAGTCTTGTGGCGTATTGGACAACGAATTGGTTTGTTGGTGTATTAGCAGCAGTTTGTATTGGTGTACTTGTGAGTCTTGTGATGGGATTTTTCTCGTTCCATTTAAAGACGGATATCATTCTTACCGGTACGGCGATTAATATGATTGGTAGTGGAGGGGCATTGTTTATGGTGCAGGCCATTACTTCTTCTACACTAGGTACTTCTATGGCTTCTACGACGGGCCTTATTTCAAAGTCGTTGCAGATTCCAGTGTGGAATATTCCGCTTGTGGAAAAGATTCCATTTATTGGTGGTGTGATTTCTGGACATTGTATTCTTACGTACCTTGCGTTCTTGTTTGTGTATTTGACATATGTTCTATTGTATAAGACACCACTTGGATTGAATATTCGTTCGGTTGGTGAAAATCCAAATGCAGCATCTTCCGTTGGTGTATCGGTGTTAAAGGTTCGCTATATGACGATTATGATTGGTGGAGCTTTGGCTGGTTTGGGTGGTGCATATATGTCGATGTATTACTCAATGGGCTGGTCGCAGGATATGGTGGCAGGTCGTGGATTTATTGCCTTAGCTGCTCAGGCGATGGGAGCTGGTGAGCCGGTTGGTTCGATGTTATCAGCGTTGGTATTTGGGTTTGCTCAAGCACTAGGTATTAAAATTTCTTCTACTGGTGTAGATGGTAACTTAGTTGCGCCTATTCCTTATTTAGTAACAATTGCAAGCTTGATTGTGTATGCAATTCTTATGAAGAAGAAAGAAAAGCGTAAGCATTCAAAAGAAGCGTTAGAGGGAGTGAAGTAAATTGAAACAAGTGTTATTTGTGGATTGTTGTGTGCGGAAGAATTCGCGTACAAAGGAATTAGCAGATGCGTTTTTCAAGGGACTTGATCCTTCTTATGAGGTAGAAC
>JAHHRC010000272.1 GCA_020026035.1 Erysipelotrichaceae bacterium
GGGGCTTTGGTCGTGAAGGGCTTTCTTCCTACAATACCATTCGTAAGTTTAGTGAAGATGTCATCTATATTACCGATGGAAATAAAAGCGAAGACAATCAAAAACGGATTGTGTCATTAACGGAAAATACACAATTTATCGAAGAAGAAACAGTCGACTTTGAAGGCTTTGATCTAGTCTTAAAATCACCTGGCATTGTTGTACCGAAAGGACTTGTTGTAAAGAATTTAACTTCCCAATCTGAACTATTCTTAGAAATGTATCGAGATCGTACCATTGGCATTACAGGAACAAAAGGTAAATCCACAACGACTTCAATGTTGTTTGATGCATTGTCCACTGAGTATCACTGTCACTTAGTAGGCAATATTGGCATTCCTTGTTTTGAAGCCATTGATGGTATGGAACAAGGAAATCTTGCTTGTTTTGAAATCTCTTGTCATCAACTAGAATATGCCAAAGTATCACCTCACATTGCGGTGTACTTAAATCTATTTGAAGAACATTTAGATCATTATGAATCATTTGTTGCCTATGGAAATGCGAAGGCAAATATCTTCCGTTTCCAAAGAGAAGGTGATGTATGTATTTTGTCAAAAGATTTACCGTATGTACGTGATGTAAACAATGGCATCTTGATTGGAAAAGACATAACTTCCATTAACAATACTTTAATCATTCCGAATTCTACGATTGAAGTTACAAGTAAGGTCGTAGGGCAACACAACTATACGAATATGGCCGTTGTCTACTACATTTGTAAATTGTATGGCGTAAGTGATGAACACTTTAAACAAGCAATGGAACAATTTACACCATTAAATCATCGCTTAATGGATTTAGGTATCAAAGATGGTGTACGCTATGTCGATGATTCGATTTCAACGATTGGACAATCTTGTATTTCCGCAATGGAATCCTTGAAGGACACACAAACGGTATTGATTGGTGGAATGGATCGAGGCATTGATTATTCGGATTTAAAAGACTACATCAGTAAACGCAAGGATGTGCATTGTATTTTTATGTACGCAACCGGAAAACGAATCTATCAAGAATTAGAAAACGAAAACCGTGTACATGCTTCGATGCACGTCGTAAACAACTTGCATGAAGCAGTCTTGCTTGCAAAAAAGATTACTGAGAAAGGAAAGATCGTCTTACTTTCTCCTGCTGCAAGTTCGTATGATTCGTTTAAGAACTTTGAAGAACGTGGTGACGTGTTTAAAAGGG
>JAHHRC010000273.1 GCA_020026035.1 Erysipelotrichaceae bacterium
TGACCCTCGTTTTCCCATATGGAATTACCTACTTCTTGTACCATGAGAAGTTTAATCTTAAAGAAATCAAACAAATGGCAATGCTTGTTTCACTCATTGTTTCTGTACCAATTGTGGTAGGGGACTTGTTTGTTTTTGCAAGAAGTACTTACTATGGTTATACCGTTGGAAACTTCTTTACTTGGTTTACACCAATCTATGATTGGTATCACCCACGAACACTTGCGTCGAAGTTTTTCTTCAATGAAGGAAATACCATTGGAATTCTATTGTTCATGGTATTACCAATGTTGTATTACTTCTTCCTAAAAGAAGAAAACAAGAAGACAAGAAAACAATTAGCTACGCTGATTGTTGTACAGTCTTTAGCCATGCAAATGTTATCGACACGAGTTGCGACGTATGGTGTTGTGATGATGCCAATTCTTTATATTGGTTTGTACATCGTTGATTCGAAAGTCACAAAACATACCTTACAAAAGAATGTTCTTATTTATTTCGCATCGGTTGCCCTTGTGTTTGGTTTGATTCTAGATCGAACACCAGCCGTACAAAACCAAAAGGTAGATGCCATAAACGATACAGCCTTATTACACAATGGAATGGCTGATATGGGTAAAATGGAATTAGCGAATGGGGAAGACTTGATACCCGGAACACCGGAATACATTAACTTCTATGTATACATGTTTGAAACCTATGGAATCAATGCTCGCTATATTCAGTCTGTACCTTCGATGTACTATACCGAATACTATAACTACCAACATGATCCAAAGTTCTGGTGTGATGTGACCTTTATGCCTGTCTTTGATCGAGTTTCCGGTAGACAAATTGAAACGATCTTCTTTAACTACAAATATGCAAATCTTACAAGCAAAGAGAAGCTACTTGGTATGGGCTATTCAAGTTTTATGAATGGCTCAATCGTGCTAGAAAAAGACTTTAAACAACAAATCTACACATTAGGTTACATCGGTGAGCTTTTGTGTCTATTCCCATGGTTTGGTATCTTACTCTATGGCTTTATTGTCTTTATTAAGAACTACAAGAAATTACTCACATTAGAAAATGTAACGTATATGATTGCCTTAGGGGCAGGGTTTGGTTCGGCATGGTTAAGTGGCCATGTGTTTGATCAATACATGACAACAGCTTGGATCGCTTTACTCATTGCCATTCTATTAAACCGTGTACAAGAAAGTAAGGTGAAGCAAT
>JAHHRC010000274.1 GCA_020026035.1 Erysipelotrichaceae bacterium
TGACCCTCGTTTTCCCATATGGAATTACCTACTTCTTGTACCATGAGAAGTTTAACCTTAAAGAAATCAAACAAATGACAATGCTTGTATCACTCATTGTTTCTGTGCCAATTGTGGTAGGGGACTTGTTTGTCTTTGCAAGAAGTACTTACTATGGCTATACCGTTGGAAACTTCTTTACGTGGTTTACACCAATCTATGATTGGTATCACCCAAGAACACTTGCGTCAAAGTTTTTCTTCAATGAAGGAAATACCATTGGAATTCTTTTATTCATGGTTTTACCAATGTTGTATTACTTCTTCTTAAAAGAAGAAAACAAGAAGACAAGAACACAATTAGCTACGCTGATTGTTGTACAGTCTTTAGCCATGCAAATGTTATCGACACGAGTTGCGACGTATGGTGTTGTGATGATGCCAATTCTTTATATTGGTTTGTACATCGTTGATTCGAAAGTCACAAAACATACCTTACAAAAGAATGTTCTTATTTATTTCGCATCGGTTGCCCTAGTGTTTGGCTTGATTCTAGATCGAACACCAGCCGTACAAAACCAAAAGGTTGATGCCATTAACGATACGGCTTTATTACACAATGGAATGGCTGATATGGGGAAAACCGAATTAGCGAATGGCGAAGACTTGATTCCAGGAACACCAGAGTACATTAACTTCTATGTATACATGTTTGAAACCTATGGAATCAATGCTCGATACATTCAATCAGTACCTTCGATGTACTATACCGAATACTATAACTACCAACATGACCCAAAGTTCTGGTGTGATGTGACCTTTATGCCTGTCTTTGATCGAGTTTCCGGTAGACAAATTGAAACGATCTTCTTTAACTACAAGTATGCAAATCTTACAAGCAAAGAGAAGTTACTTGGTATGGGTTATTCAAGCTTTATGAATGGATCGATTGTGTTAGAAAAAGACTTTAAACAACAAATCTACACATTAGGCTATCTTGGTGAGCTTTTGTGTCTATTCCCTTGGTTTGGTATCTTACTCTATGGCTTTATTGCCTTTATTAAGAACTACAAGACATTACTCACATTAGAAAATGTAACCTATATGATTGCCTTAGGGGCAGGGTTTGGTTCGGCATGGTTAAGTGGTCATGTGTTTGATCAATACATGACAACAACTTGGATTGCTTTACTCATTGCCATTCTATTAAACCGTGTACAAGAAAGTAAGGTGAAGCAAT
>JAHHRC010000275.1 GCA_020026035.1 Erysipelotrichaceae bacterium
CTCGCCTGCGCTTTCCTTATTCTTCTTTCAAGATTCCATAGCCAAAGAATTCCCCGTTATTACGCGTAATTACTTCAATACTTTCTTCATGGATGACATAACTTAAAGCAATGTCATAGCCTTCCTCTCCTACAAACACATAGGTATACGGTTCTAATTCACTCGAAACCACTGCATCACATGGAATACTTGGATCTTTGCAATCCTTTAATGCACAACCATTTACTTCAAAGCTTTCTAATTCGTGTTGCATGATTTCTGAATCATCCACGGTAGTTTTTTCAATGACATTGATTGTCACAACAACCGAAGCTTCATTTCCCGATAAATCGGTACATACAAGTGAAGGATAATAGACCCCAACCTTGTTGTAATCCACATATCCATCCACATATACCGGCAATAATCCATCAACATCATCGTATCCATTGACATTGCTCAAATCAACTTTCGTTCCGCGTGGTGTTGTAAACTCTAATACTTGTAGATTGACATACGGTGGACTTACATCTACATTTCCGTTATTTAATTGACCTGTACTTGTGCTACATCCAAGTAAGAGACAGCTCAAGACAAGTAATACACATATTCTTTTCATGCTTATATCATACTTAACTTATTGCCATTTGAAAAGGTTTAATCCACAAAGCGAACAAATGTACGATCATCAAAGCTAACCTTCCCATTGCCCATACCCTTTGTTGAAACAAACTCATGCATACAATGCGGATCTTCTTCTAAGATGTGTTTCAATTCTTCTTCAGACGCAAGCAGAGTATCTTGTAAACAAGGATAGCCATCACTTGCTAGAATCACTTCACTTCCTTCTTCAACATCAATAATCGTTTGTAATTCTTCATTGATGCGTTCGCCATTCATAACTGGGTAGCCAAAATAGGAAGTCTTATTTTCAAAGCGATATTGCAAATCAAGATAAGGTTGAATTACTTTACGGTCTTCTTTTTGTTCAATCATTTCTTCTACGCTTTTTCCATCCATCAAACCAACTTCAAGCATGTACTTTCGTAATAAGCCATTCATTTCGTCAATCCGATGTTTGAATTGATATGTCTTATGATTCAATCGACATTGACAGTCTCCATAGGAATAAATCCTATGTTCAAATGAAGAATAGAATATCAAAGACGCTCTTGGAATTTCATTCCCACTTGCTTCATTGTCTTCTACAAATCCAGCAATGACGCCGTTAA
>JAHHRC010000276.1 GCA_020026035.1 Erysipelotrichaceae bacterium
ATATAGGCGCTTAATACTGGTACCATCATGGTGAATCCGGCGATTCCTAAATCATATAGATTTTGGAAGAATTGGTTGGATGGGGCGATGACGTTGTTTTCGAGTGTTCCGGTTAGAAGTGTGAAGGAAAACAACATACCACCACAGATGATGACTGGTAGGAAGTAGGAAATACCGGTGTTAAAATATTTGAATGCTTTCTTCATTGAACCTTTCATTTCGCCATCTCCTCTGCTTGGTTGAGGATTTCAACGACATTGTGGATAGCTGTGGATGGGTCAATTTCGATGCATTTGTCGTTGTCTTTCTTTTCTTCGAAGCGATCTTCGCCTTCGATACTGATTGCGACGGCTAAGATAGCTACGTCTGCTTCATCGATGAATTCTTGGCTGAGTTCATTATCGATGCCCATGCCGCCTTGGGTTTCTACTTCTACTTCGATGCCACGGCGTTTGCATTCTTGTTCGATGACTTCTTTTGCCATATAAGTGTGGGCAATTCCTGCTGTGCAGGCACATACAACTGCTAATTTCATTATTTCATTCCCTCTTCAATCTGTTCTAGTAGTGCAAAGACTTCGTCTTTGTTTGTGGCGTTTTCAAGGCCACTGCGGAATTCTTCACGCATTAGGTTCTTGCTTAATTCCGATAGGATTTTTAGGTGTTGTCTTGCGTCAGAGTTTCCGTCTTTTGGAACACCGATCATAAAGATGTGTTTCACGGTTTCACTGTCCCAGGACACTCCGTTTTCAAATCTTTGATAGATCACAAAGGCGCTTTCTACACCAGGTGTGATGGCGTGTGGAATGGCGATTCCATAGCCAATGTAGGTTGGAACGACTTGTTCACGTTCGATTACGGCATTTGCGTAGACATCTGCGTCTTTGACATTGTCGTTTTCTAAGTGAGCTAGGTCTTGGATGACTTCGAACTTGTCTTTGTAGGACTTGTTGTTGAAGTTCACTAGGTCTTTTTTGAACATGTGTGTCTCCTCTTTCTTTGCTTGTCTATATATAACCATGGACAAGGAAGAATGAGGAGTTCTACTTTTGCAAGATTAAAGAGGAAATGGACTAACCGATTGTGGAAATGATTTCTTTTAGGACATCTTCCATGTCTTCAAAGCGTTTATGATCGATGAGTGTTTGGCTGTATTCTTTGTTGGAAATGATCTTTGCGAGTACCTTATAGAAGGTTTCTAGATTCTTACC
>JAHHRC010000277.1 GCA_020026035.1 Erysipelotrichaceae bacterium
TCCACAGGAAGCGTTTATGGCCGTTCTTTCTATGGATGACGATGAGTAAAGAGATTTCTTCGTTGTATTTGCATGTACCATTTTGTAAAAGCATTTGTTTCTACTGTGATTTTGCCCATAGCTTGTATCGCAATGAAGTGGTAGAGAAATGGTTGGATGCGTTAAAGGTTGAACTAGAGTCTAAAGATATTAATCACCATTTAAAAACGATTTACATTGGTGGAGGAACGCCGAGTAGTTTAAGTGAAGCACAATTAGAACGCTTGCTAAGTATGTTAGATGTGTATGCGCGTGATGTTGTGGAGTACACAATTGAAATCAATCCCGAAACATTGACCTATGAAAAGGCGTGTATCATGAAGGCACATGGTGTAAATCGTGCAAGCATTGGCTATCAAGCAAGCCAAGAACGCGTTTTAAAAGAAATGAATAGACACCATACGCAAGAGGATGTCGCAAAGACCGTTTCATATTTACGAAGTGTTGGTATATGTAATTTGTCCTTTGATTTGATGTATGGACTTCCTAATACAAGTATGGAAGATGTACAAGAATCGTTGAAACAAGTGTTAACGTATGAGCCAAATCATTTGTCATTGTATTCGTTGATCATTGAAGAACATTCTGTCTTTGGTAAACGGGGTGTTCAACCAATTGATGAAGATTTAGAAGCGGATATGTATGAATGGATTGAAAGCTACTTGTTAGAGTGTGGGTTTGTCCATTATGAAGTATCCAACTTTGCCAAAGGGAAAAAGTTTGAATCGCTTCACAATAAAGCTTATTGGAAGTATGATGACTTTTATGGAATTTCTATTGGGGCAAGTGGCAAGTGTGGCAATGTGCGCTATGAAAATACGCGTAAGCTAAACGCGTATCTTGATAATCCACTTGCCTGTGATGAAATTGTTTTAAGTAACGAAGATCTGATGTTTGAGCATTTAATGATGTCCTTGCGATTAAAACAGGAAGGGCTTGATTTAAATGAGTTTCAAAGGCGTTATGGTGTAAGGTTTGAAGATGTGTATCATGATGCGTTATTAGAACACATCAAGCTTGGAAATTTGCTTGTTGAAGAAGATCATTTGCGTTGTAGTGAACAAGGCTATAAAATTTTGAATACAATCCTTACAAGCTTTTTGTAAAGTGCTGTCAAGGGAAATTGATAATGTCTCAAAAAAATTGAATTATAAGCATTAAGTTT
>JAHHRC010000028.1 GCA_020026035.1 Erysipelotrichaceae bacterium
ACTAACACCTCTTTTAACAAATCTACACTTACCTTGATATATTCTGTACCGATTGATTACGCAAAATTAACACGTAAGTCAAAAAAATAATGATACAAAAACTCAGTAAGCTAACGCTAATTCACATCGTTATGCTAATAGAATGAGTACGTCACGTCAACTACATTGCTTACATTGATTTAACATTGACCAAAAAGAAAAGGACTTCTTTCGAAATCCTTTCCCGCTCACATGTCACTCTACTCTTCTGACTTTCCCTGTTTTTCCTCAGCATAGTCCGGATGTGGATGATTTGGATTTAATAATTCGTTATAACTATTCATTCGAACGAACAAATACCCAAATAGCGCAATGATAAACAACGAAACGCCTACACCAGCCACATTCCACGGAGTCTTCAGGTCAACGAAGAATATTTTCAACACTGCGAGCACACATACCACCAGCAACAAATAACTCGCCTTATTCGTTACCACAATCCATGATTCTTTCTTCTTCATTTTCGACTCCTTTCTAACAGGTCCTGTGAGCTTCACAAGTATCCTTGTCTACCTACAGTGTTATCGATTTTAATGTGAAATTCAATATCTTTAAACATGAAATTATCTGATAAATATCAATGTTTCATCACTTTTCCTTATAAAAAAGCACGAGTTTCCTCATGCTTACTTTTGAAAACATTCGACCAATCGTTGAAACTGCGATTCATTGATCTTATAAATCCCATTATACGGTTGATCAATGTAATAATTCGCATTCTTTTGATAGATCAAAGAACGCATACTACCATGTGCCTTCATATGCATAGTGAACCAATAAATATCATTCGCATCATCAAGCTTAGGCTCTTCATTAATCCAGAACGAATACACTGGCTTCACTTCTTTTAACACCTCAACAAAAGGCTCTAAATGCTTCTCTAAATCCATATCATATGTTTGATTATTCGCTTCAATTTCAATTCTTTCCACTACATCCAATTGTGGCACATAGACTCTATACGTAGTCAAATTCGCTTCCACAATCATCAATACAACAAACAACGATACAACGATCATAATCTTCTTCATATGCTATACCTCGTTAAGAATTTAGCATAAATATAAATCAATCACAAGTTCTTTACGATATCCAAAAAGACCTTCCCACTCACTTCTAAAATCGCATCATTGTAGTCATAACACTCCGTATGAAGACCTGGATGATCAACTCCAGCACCAACGCCAAAGAAACAACCTTTTGCATAATGTAAGTAATGCCCAAAGTCCTCTGACCAACGCATCGGTTCGTCTAATACCTTCCCATGTTCAAAGTCTAATAACCAATCTACACACGCGTTTGTATTAATCACCGAAGGAAATGCATCTTGAACATCTACCGAAAACGCAAGACCTTCCTTTGTGGCTAGGTCCTTTGCATAGCCTACAATACAACGGTCCATTTCTTCTAAATCCTCATCCGTTTCCGCCCGCATTGTCAAATACACTTTTGCTCTTTCGGCCGCTTTCCCAAAGTTTCGATCTCCCATATGAACACCAATCACCGTACATAATGTCAACTGCTTCGTTTCCTTTGCATTCCATTCCTGCACCTTTAACAATACCTTCGCCACAACTTCACTTGGATTCACACCCAACTCTGGATACGCCGCATGGGTAGGTTTTCCTACAAACGACAACGTAACTCCTTTACTAGCAAGGGCGAACGTATCATGAATACAATACACAACCCCTTCTTCAAACCCCGGCAAATTATGCATCCCAAAGACATAATCAATCTTCTCTAAATCAAAGATCTTACAACACTTCTTCGCCCCTTGTCCTGTTTCTTCTTCCGGTTGGAAAATCAAAAATACATTGCGATCTACTTCCATCTCATCCAACATACAAGCCACATAACACATCTGTGTCGCATGTCCATCATGCCCACACAAATGCTTCGCACCACCCTCAATAACCGGCAATGCATCATAATCACAACGCAAGGCAATCGAAGGCTTACTACCATTCTCTATATGCTTTGCATAAAAGAAATCCCCACAGTCCACAATCTCTAAATGCTTCGTATGCTTCTTCAAAAAAGCCATCAGAATCTCTTTCGTATTCGTTTCTTCTCCACTTACTTCCGCATTACGATTCAATTCGTGTCGTAACGCATAGAACACATCTTCCATCCTACACCTACGCTTTCTACCTCAAGTCTAGACCTTGCATACCACAAAGTCCATACACCTTGCACCAAATAAAACCTCCGTTATAATGGACTTAAAGAAAGTGAGAACAGATATGGACTTAAAACAAAGAATTGAACAAGAACTTCCAGAAATCATTGAAAACATGAAAACCCTCATCTCTTACCCATCTGTACTAGATGAACCACAAGAAGGCGCTCCATTTGGACAAGCCAACAAAGACTGCCTCGAAGCCGCACTACGCATCATGGACTCCTATGGCTTTACAACCAAAAACCTCGATGGCTATGCCGGTTATGCAGAAGTAGGAAAAGGTGAAAAACTCATCGGTATGGTAGGACACTTAGACGTTGTCCCAGTCAGTGATGGATGGACAAGTGACCCATTCACACTACAAGTCACAGAAGACAAACTCATCGGAAGAGGCGCAACCGATGACAAAGGCCCAATGTGCTGTGCTATGGCAGCTTTAAAAATCGTTGATGAAATGATTGACGACTACCCAGCCCGCATCCGCCTTGTCTTTGGCTGTAACGAAGAAAGCGGCTCCGCTTGCCTTGCCCACTACGTCAAAGAAGAAGGAAGCTTTGACTATGGCTTCACACCAGATGGCGACTTCCCAGGCATCAACGGTGAAAAAGGCTTCCTACTAGCCGATGCCTACATCAAAACAACCAACATCCTTAACATCCAAGCAGGATCTGCCCACAATGTCGTACCAGGCTTAACAACCATTGAAGTACCAAACAATAGCTTCAACATCGAAAGCTTCAAACAAACCCTCGACAACCAAAACACCAAATATGAAATCATCGAAGGAAACACCACAACCATTAAAGTCTTTGGGACCATGGCACACGCCTCGACACCAGACCTAGGAAATAGCTCCATCCTTCAAGCCTTCAACGCTTTATACCACGCCAACTTCCAAGATGAAGCAGTCAACTTCTTCCATGAAAAATTCCTCTTAGAAACAAACGGTGCTCATTTAAACCTTGACCTATCCGATGACTTTGGACCTCTCACCCTAAACATCGGAGTGATGGATCAAAAAGACGATACGATTCACTTTGTGATCGATATTCGTTTCCCAGTCACAATGCATGTAAAAGACATTGAAGAAAGCCTCATTTCAAACATCGAATCCTTCGACCAAGCAAAATGTGTCGTAGCCGAAGCAGAAGAACCACTCTTCTATGAACCAGATTGTGAACTCGTACAATCCCTCTACCAATCCTATGTCGAAGTCACAAATGATACCGAACATAAACCGATGGTCATTGGTGGAGGAACTTATGCTAAGGCAATCAAAAACACCATCGCCTTTGGAGCTGAATTCCCAAATGATCCAGACATCCACATGCATGGTGACGATGAATTCATGCCTCTAGAAAACGTAGCCAAACAAACCGAAATCTACGTTCGTGCATTACTAAACCTATTAAAACTTGTTTAACCAAAGTGGCTTAACGGCCACTTTTTTCAATAAAAAAACCACAACCGAAGTTGCAGTTTATCCAAAGACAACCGTCGCTTCATCCATCTGCGACCAAAGTCCTTTTACACTATATTCCATGGTAATCGTATGCTCATCAAACCGCAGTAACAACGTCGTACTTGCCGTTGAATCCGACTCAAGCACCCGTACTGCTAGTGTTGATGGTGTAAGCCAAGCATAATTCGCATAGGCATACTTCGAACAACTTACCCGCTTCAATTGATCCTTCACCAAATATGGATTAAAGCCAATACATTGATTCTTCTGCTTATGCCACTCATTATACTTCGCCACAATCCGATACGTATGGAAATTACGCTTACAAGCAATCATAATCCCATCTTCCAATTGGGTAATCGTCAAATACTCCATTCGGAAGTAATTGCTTTGTGCCACTAACAACAAATCATCAAACAAATAAATCATCTGACTCTTTTCTTCCCCAACAAGCACCGGATTCTCTAATACTTCCTCTTCAATTACTTCTTCTTGATTCAACGCCTCATACAAACAAGCAAGAATCTCTTTTGAACTTTCACTTGTCGTATGCATCGTAATCACAAGGTCTTCTTCCTTTAACATAAAGACAAGCTGACCAAACATACCTGAACAACGAACCCCTTTTGTACAAAGCCAATACTGGAACCCATACCCTTGACGCTCTTGTTCATCCAAACTCTTACAATAATCATTCTCCATTTGTTTTGAAGTTGCCAACTCATTGTATGCCTTTGAAAGAACTTGTTTTCCTTCATACATCCCATCGTGCATACAACAAACACCAAACTTCGCCAAATCATGAATCTTTAAATGCAAACCAAACCCACCTAAAGAACGATTAAACTTATCTTCATCCCAAGCATATTCTTCAATTCCCAACGGTTCAAAGATCCGCTTCTCAACAAACTTCGCAAGCTTCATACCACTCACCTTAGAAACCAAAGCCCCTAACAAATGCGAACAATGTGAGTTATACAAAAACTTCGTCCCAGGTTCAAACACAACCGGCTTTTGTAAGACCTTAATAATCGGATCACTATCCTTATTGACCCTTGTCTCACAATCCTGGCCCATCGACATCGTTAATAAATGACGTACCGTCACCTTCTTAAACATATCATCAAACAAGCACACTTCATACTCAGGGAAATAGTCAATCCAAGGCGTATCCAACCCAACAAGCCCATCTTCCACAAGCAAGCCAATCGCCTGTGAGGTAAAGGACTTTGTCACCGAATACAGCGGATGCAAGCTATCTAGTTCATAAGGCTTCACCGCTTCTTCATACAACCATTCGCCCTTCTCATAGATACTCATGGAATGTACTTCAATATCGCTTTTGTTTAATAATCGAAAAAAATGATTTCGGGTATTTTCATTCATCTTCACCATGTCGCCTCCTTCATTTGACACCATCATACATGATACAAATCCAAAGATTAAAAGATATGCTCAAAAATCAAAAAATAGGCTAGAACATCCCGTTCTAACCTATACACTTACTGTTCTACAGCACGCATTGCCTTTTCTACAAATGCCACTACATCTCTTTGTAAATCTTCAATGTGATCATTTCTAAACGGTGTCATCGGATACGCCTTCAAAGACGCAATCGGTTGTCCATAATCACTCACTCTAAAGTCACTCGTATACGATAATGCCGGACCATTTTCTTCAAACGTCAACCGTCTTAACTCACTAGCAACATCCAATTGGAACTGATTAAACCTTGCAAGATCTTCACTATACGCTTCATCACACAATTCATGTTCATACTGCATCCTCGCATAGTCTTTTCCATACTTTTCTTTCAAGCTACTTGGATACACTCTAAACAATGTCACAAAGCCATGATCTTCCTCATTCAAGCAAACAATCCCTTCTGTTTCCTTAAACAACTTACGCAACGCAATTTCCGCTTCCACATGTTCCGCTAAAATCGCCCGATAGCCATCTAAACCAAAGTACTTCAAATTACACCAAGCCGTTAATGGATAATTCCCACCACGCGAACATTCCAAGGTGTACTTACCAGGTGTATATGCACTAAATTGATATAAATACGCCATATCATGTCCCTTACGAGCCAATAAATCCAAATCCTTTGCGTCCTTTACAAGCACCAATGTTGAGTTATAACAAGAGAATCCCGTCTTATGGAAATCAATTCCAATCGCATCGGCTACATGTAAATGTTGAACCTTGTTGTAAACTTCTTGAATTGCCTTTTTTGCATCATCCGACAATTCCAGTTCATTTGTTTCAAAGTCATAACCTCTAAACATTGACCATGCCCAACCTATAACCGCATCGGCATAGATAAATGGCCGCTTTACATCCTTATGACGTTCTACAAATCGATCCACCACTTCGCTAATTCCTTGAATGTCATCTACCCCAAAGGCATCGGTCGTTCCAATCGTTGCGACAATCACCGCAACCGTCTTTCCTTCCTTATAACAAGCTTCCATCGTTTCTTCTAAATGGTTCAAATCCATCGAATTATCACGATTCAAATGAATTGGACGAATCTGATTACTTCCAAGCCCGGTCCAATCACTACAATTAATCGCCGCAAAGTGTCCAACTTCACTCACCAATAACTGCGCATCTTCACGAATTCCAGTAAACCTTGTCTCTTTCCCTAGAACCTTTGTTAATCCAAGTTTTGTCCCAAACAAATACGCACCAGTTCCACCAAAGGTAAAGTGCCCAATGGACTTTTGTTCATCATATCCTACAAGCTTTGAAATCATCGCAGCGACTTCAATTTCTAACGCCGCAATATTTCCAGCATAGTCTTGTTCGACTAAGTTTGGATTAAACATCGCTCCTAAGAAACTTCCCATCATACTTGGAATACCAGCTGCCGGGACGACATTAAACATCGTCTTTGGATGAGCTAAGTTATACATTCCATTAAAATATGGAATCACCTCTTCCATCACTTGTTCTAAAGAACTCGACGTCTTCGGAATCGATACTTCCTTTTTGACCTTCGCAATTCCCTCTTCTGTATCGACAATACAATTTGGTGTTCCCAAATAACATTTATCCTCATCTTGCGTTGTTTTTAACGAAGAAATGGACGTAATCGCTTGATTCATCACTTCCTTCAAACGCGCTTCGCTTTCATAATCTTGATACGGATTCACAAAGGCACCATGTACTTTTTCTTCAATGATTCTCTCCCATACTCTTTTCTGTTCCACGTTAAAACCTTCTTTCTATCACTAATATGTATAAATCATCTACTTGCATTATCTTCATTATAGAACGCTTCTTTTTTATTTCAACCACTGCTATACAGAACAAAAACATTGTCTAATTTAAAAAGGCTACTCCACAAACGGGAATAGCCTATTGATTACTTCTTTAATTCAACGATGGATTCTAACCAGCATTCTGGCTTTTCATATCCAAGGATTTCAACAACAGTCGCCGCAACGTTTGCAAGACCGAAGTCGCCTTCCTTCACCGTTAGACCTTCTGGTCCATTGAATACTGCAAATGGTACACGTGCTAATGTATGTGATGTCTTAGCCTTATGTGTTCCATCTTCGTTCATACCCTTATCATACATTTGATCCGAGTTACCATGGTCAGCAGTTACAAGCATTGTGTAGTCCATCTTCTTACAAGCATCCATCAAACGCTTAAGCATCAAGTCTACAGATTCAACACCAATAACAGTCGCTTCAAAGTCACCTGTATGTCCAACCATGTCACCATTTGGATAGTTTACACGGATGAAGTCATACTTTCCAGAAAGAATTGCTTCTACCATAAGGTCTGTTACTTCACCAGCCTTCATCCAAGGCTTTTGATCAAATGGACAAACATCGGAAGGTACTTCTACCCAAGTTTCTAATTCATTTGAGAACTTTTCAGAACGGTTCCCATTCCAGAAATATGTCACGTGACCATACTTTTGTGTTTCACTCACTGCATAGCTCTTTACACCCTTATTCACTAGGAATTCAGACATTGTATTTGTGATATGTGGAGGAGTTACTAAGAAGTTCTTAGGTAAGTGAAGGTCTCCATCATATTGAAGCATTCCAGCATAATACACCTTAGGGTTACGAACCTTGTCGAACTTATCAAAGCTTTCATCATCGAATGCCTTAGAAATTTCAACCGCACGGTCTCCTCTAAAGTTGAACAACAATACAGCATCGCCATCATCGATTGTTCCAACAGCTTCGCCATCTTTCGCAATGACAAAGCCAGGTAGGTATTGGTCTGTATAACCATCTTCTGCACGATATGTTTCAATCGCTTCTTTTGCAGAGTTGAACTTACGTCCATCACCTAATACATGGATATGCCATCCCTTTTCAACCATTGACCAGTCTGCTTCATAACGGTCCATTGTGATCACCATACGGCCACCACCACTTGCAATACATCCATGGAAGCCATCGCTATTTAATTCTGCAAATACAGCTTCTAATTCATCAACGTATTGAAGTGCAGAAGTTTCTGGAACGTCACGTCCATCCAACAAGATATGCGCACGAACTTCATTGATTCCTTCTTCTTTGCATTCCTTAATCATAGCGATCAAGTGAGCAATGTTAGAATGCACATTACCATCAGACAATAGTCCCATGAAATGCATCTTACCATTGTGTTCTTTTACATACTTCGCTGCATCTACCCAAGCTTCAGACTTGAAGATTGCCTTAGATTCAATTGATTCATTTACTAACTTCGCACCTTGGGAATAAATTTGTCCACAACCCAATGCATTATGTCCAACTTCGGAATTTCCCATATCATCATCAGTAGGAAGTCCAACTGCTGTACCTGATGCCTTGATTGTTGTGTGTGGATGATTTGTCATTAAGTCATCGATTTGTGGAGTATATGCGTGCATCACCGCATTACCCATATCTTTTTCGGTCCAGCCTACGCCGTCCATTACTACTAGTACTACTGGTTTACTCATGTTTAAAAACTTCTCCTTTTATACCTGTCTATCATAGCACAAACACAATCCTTGCGTTAACCTTATGCCATAATTTTCACATACAAGTTTTTTCGTTCAATCACACGTAAATTCCACGATTTTAGCCCCTATTTATGTTAAACTGTTGCGGGGGTACCATTATTTTATGAAAAATCGCATTAGAATTTTAGCAACATCCGATCTGCACGGTGTCATTCACCCAAACAGATCACAAGATAACAAGGAATTAAATCAAGGAATGGCAAAGGTACATACCCTGATTTCTTCTTTACGTGACGAGAACACAATCGTAATCGATAACGGTGACGTTTTAGAAGGATCGCCACTTTCGTTCTACCACTATACACACAACTACAATGAAATCAGCCCAATGACAAAAGCCATGAACACCATTGACTATGACTTTGTAAACGTTGGAAACCATGATTTCAACTACGGTAGAACCGCACTTATGACACACCTTGATAACCTAGGTGCACCTTGTATTACATCAAACGTATCCTACAAGGAAAAACCACTCGGACCTACTTACGTCATTGAACAAGTAGCCGGAAAGAAAGTAGCCATCTTCGGAATCGTAACGCAATCCGTTCCCCTCTTCGAAGATCATGAACATATTAAAAACCTACGCTTCCGTAGCGCCTACCATACAGCTGTGAAAACAGTTGACCTATTAAAACGCCTCGAACGCCCAGACTACATTATCTGTGTCTACCATGGTGGCTTCGAACGTGATTTAGAAACAGGCATTCCTACCGAAGATCTCACAAAAGAAAACGAAGGCTATCGTATTCTAAAAGAAATTCCTGGCATTGATGTATTAATCGCCGGACACCAACACCAACCACTCTGTGGAAAAGCCTTCAATACAACCTATGTACAACCAGGCTCCAACGGTGCCTATGTTGCTTGTGTGGATATTTATACCGACACAAAAACCATTGACGCAACACTTCTAGAAAACGATATGGACGCATCAAGCGAAATCCTCCAACGTGTCAAAGAAGAAAGCGACCAATGTGAAGCGTGGCTAAACGAAGTCATTGGCCATACAGACATGGACCTAACCATCCAAGATGCCCTCAATGACCGTTTAAACAAAACCCAACTTGCTACACTATTTAACCTTGCACTCAAAGACGCAACCAATGCCGACCTTTGTGCAACGAACCTCTTCGGGTATGCAAAAGGCTTTAAAGCTGATATCACACGCCGTGATATCATCAACTCATACCTCCACCCAAACCTTGTAGTCGTAAAGAAAATCACTGGCAAACAACTCCGTGCATACCTTGAAAAGAATGCTGAGTTCTTCACCATTGAACACGAATACATCACCGCTTCCCCTTACTTTAACCAAGCCCCAAAACTATACAACTATGACATGATTGACGGCATCGAATACACCATCAAAGTCTCTAACGACTTTGGTTCAAGAATCATTTCGATGACCTACAACAACGAAGAAATTCAAGACGACCAAGAATTTACAATCGCCTTGAACCACTATCGTGCCCTAGGTGGCGGTGGCTTCGATGTACTAAGACCTCTACCATACGTACAACGTACCAATAAAACAATGGTAGACATCTTAACCAACTACATCCAAGCCAAAGGGAATATCTCCTTCGCTCCAGTTCACAACATTCATGTAATCCGTTAACACAAAAGACCGCCTATGCGGTCTTTTCTTTCGTCCATTTTCCTCGTTCAATATGCTTCTTTTGTTTAAATTCATACATTCTTTGATCCGCCAAATGCAAACAACGTTCCATTGTTCGACACATTTCTGCATCAAAGTATGAATATCCATACGAAACACCAAACTCATTTACAGAATCAACACTCGCTTGTTCATACGTTGATACAAGCTCTTTTAATTCACTTTCAAACTCTTCAAACTTATCGCCATAGTACAACATCACAAACTCATCCCCACCAAGCCGGTAGACATCCTTTGGATGCGCATCATTAAAGTTCATTAACATGGACCCTAACAATTGAATAATCTTATCACCATACGTATGCCCATACGTATCATTGACATACTTCAAACCATCAATATCCATCAACACAACATAACAAGAACGACGATTTTCTTCCAGCGCCTCAATCTGTTTCGAATAGGCAAAGCGATTGCCAACTCCCGTTAATTGATCTTCCAACGCAAGCTTTTGGTACAACACAGATTTCATCTTTTCATCACGATAATCCCCATAGTAACTAAAGATTTCAATAAAGCACAACATCGCATAAATCATCACGGCAATCAAGAATAAACTCGATACCCCTTGTTTATGCAACACATACATCTCAAACAACTGCAGTACTTGCGAACCAATAAATACCACAATCGAAGCCTTCGTTAAACCAATCCGAGCATGTGTCTTTTCGGTTGTAAACATCGCATACAAGGCAATCAAATCACTCACTAATACAACCAAATACGAATAGCGAACCATCAATGCAAAGTTCGATAAATGCAGAATCGTCAACCCATATTGCACTAAGATATTACAACTTGCCAACACAATCGCAATCGACAAATACGAATTCTCTTTCAAATCCAAACGATAATACATCGACATTAATAAACACATCGGTGTAAACATAATACTCGTATACTGCACCATATCAATATATAAGTTATACCGATGGAACAAGAAATAGGAACTTGTAAGATTGCATACAATATACATTCCAACAAGCAAACTCAACACAATGTTATAGGCAAAGTAACACTCCAAATCCGTTACATTTCTCATAAAGTTCGTTGACAACAAATACGCCACAAAGGTAAATGACACAAAGATTGCCACAACTAAACCAAAGATATCCTCTTTTGCATAATCGACAACTAATGCAATCCGATTCCCAACACGCATCTTATCAATCGAAAAGACAGATTCATAATGGGTATAATTCTCAAATCGAAGAATCACTTCTTCTTTCTGCATGTCATCTGGCAAATGAATAAAATACAAGGCATTGGCATCGTAGAAATGCGAATCACAGCCACATGGGGACTGCCTAAATATCACTTCCCCATCCACTTCACAGCGCAATGGCATATCCTTCGCAACAAACGATAACGTTTTCCCTTCCACGATACCAACGCCACTTAAATCCAATTTCACATAAAATGGTTGATCACTACGAATCCGAAACGGAATCTTCGTTTCCATCTCACTACCATCTTCAAACTCCACAACCACCGTTCGATCAATCTCATACGATGGCACTAAATCTCGCTTCTTAACCCCATACATACTAGGGTCTTTTCCAATCACAACCGCCGCAACACCAACAATCGCAATCGCTAACACTACAAACGTCATAACGAGCCAATTCATCGCAAAACGTTTTCTATCTTTCGACATAAGATCTCCATTCAATTAGACATGATTCATATTGTAGGCACGAGATTTACGATTGTCAACGAAGTTGCATATAATTTGTATAATTTATATACAGGTTCAATCATTTGAGTTTTAGGCATAAATTCATTACAATAATCCCATGAAACTAAAACGTGAAAAAACCGCCGAGCAAATCCTCAAGGCGAAAGAAAAACAAGCCCAAAAGGCTCTCGAAAAACAAATCAAAAAGAACGTAAACAAAGCTCTAAGTAAGCAAAAACGACACAAAACCGCAAGCCGGTACACGATTACCTTCTTACTTGCCTTAGTCGTCGTTTTATCCTGTGTGTTATATTTCAGTGCATCACAAAACGAAACACACACATCCACCTATGGCAAACAACCACTTCTTGGCAACCATTCAGCAGAAATCATTGATCTTGTCGTCAGTGAAACAAGAAAGGAAAACAAGCTGATTGTGCAAGAAACAGACCTTGTATGCAAAGACAAAATCGACGATGCCCTATTCGACATCGACCTCTTTAAAAAATCACAGGAAATCACATTCTATGGGACCGCTGATTACACCGTGGATCTGAGTCAATTAACCACGTCATCAATCCATATTGACGATTCCAATAACACCATCACCATCAATGTCCCTCACGCTTCCTTAAACAATGTAACGGTAGACTTTGAAAAAACTGAATTCAGTGAAATCGAACGCGGTTTCCTAGGCTGGGGCAGTATCAAACTCAAACCTGAGGAACAAAACGCTTTAGAACAAACCATGCATAAAACCATGATCAAAGAAGCGAGCAAGAAAGAACACCTCCAACAAGCCGATGCATTCGCAAACGAGGCCCTTACTTCTTTAATCACAAAAATCCTAACCCCATACCAAGACTACAACCCAACCATTGTGATTCAATTTAAAGAGTACGAAAGCTGAACACCACACGATGTTCAGCTTTTTCTTATGCTTGAATTGTTTTTAAATCAATCACTTCATCAAACAAACTACTCGTATATTCATCGTAGTTATGGGCAACGAATAATACTGTCTCATTCAACTTCACAAGCGTTTCTACTAACGCTACATTCAATTCCTTATCTAAGGAACTATTCACTTCATCAAATAAGATAACCTTATGTTCTGACACAAGTTCACGTGCAATGGATAGCCGTTGTTTCTGACCACCGGAAAGATTCTCACCATTCAATTCAATCTCTTGGTTTAAATCATTCATAAAGTCTTTCACTTTACTACGTTCAATTGCCGATTCCAAACGACTTTCCTCGACATTTCCATGCAACGTAATATTTCCAAGCACCGTATCATTAAAGATATAAGGACTTTGATCCACATACCCAACATAGGTATGAACACTTGCTGGATTCAATTCTGCATAGCTCTTTCCACCAAGTGTAATCGATCCTTCTTGGCTTTCAAGTTCCTTACTCAATAACTTCAATAAGGTACTCTTACCACTACCACTTCCACCAATGATCATATACTTCTTACCTTCTTCAAAAGTATAAGAACAATTCTCTAAAACTGGCTGTTCTTCATATCCAAAGGTTAGATTGTCTACGACTAAGTCAAAGCGATCTAGCGTTTCCACATTCGTATCTTCTTCTACAATTTCCGCACATCTTTGTGACAACAACTCATTCGCTCCAGCAACACTACCAAGACATTCAAACACCTGGTAAATTCCACCACCGATATACGATGAGAATTGCCCTTCAGACACCAACAATCCTGGTGTACAAAGCTTATAAATAACTAAGACAAAACTTACAACGCGACTCAAAATGCCATATAGGAAATAGAAACCTGTCGTTGTTTCTTGAACCAATGCGACCTTGTTTTCAATCACACGATTCTTCTCTTCAAACGAAAGACTATCCGCTTCTAATTCCTTGGCAAATTCCTCTTTACGGTTATACGCATTCCAAACTCCAAAGCCACGAATCAAATCGGAACTTCTCTTTAAGAAACTTGCATTCACTTCCGAACGCTCCATTTCCGCTTTCGCCGCAACACCTTGAATTCCTTGTGATGCAAGAATGAACAACACAAATGTAACGACTGAACTAATCGCAACCATCCAGTTCATATACGCAAGACCAATCAAGGC
>JAHHRC010000278.1 GCA_020026035.1 Erysipelotrichaceae bacterium
GCTCTATTAAGTTTGCTCAAGGTATTGAAGTAGGAAACACATTCAAACTAGGCACAAAGTACTCACAAGCCCTAGACCTTCAATACTCTGACGAAAACAACAAACTAAACGATGTATGGATGGGATGCTACGGCATCGGACCAGCCCGTGCAATGGCTGCCCTAGTTGAACAAACAGCCGATGAAAACGGACTCAACTGGCCAGTAGACATCGCACCATATCCTGTCGCAATTGTTACCATCAATACAAAAGATGAAACGCAAAACGAAGTATCCAACAACCTTTATACAGAACTTCGTAAAGCCGGAATTTCTTGTATCCTAGATGACCGTAAAGAACGACCAGGTGTTAAGTTCAAAGACATGGACCTCATCGGTATTCCTCTACGAATTACTGTAGGACGTGGTGCAGCAGATGGACTTGTTGAATTCAAACACAGAAACAACGAAGCCATTGAACTACCAGTCAGTGAAGTCGTATCGAAGATCAAAGAAGAAATCGAAAACGGAAAAGTACACGTACAATACTAAAGACAAAGGATTTAGCCTTCCATAGACTAAATCCTTTTTTCTCATTTCTTAAATACGTCAAACCGCTTCTTTGGAGAATACGTAGTATGTAATAACGTATGGGCTAAATGACTACCCGGCTTTTCTAAGTAAGAATCATACAGAGCTTGAATCTGTGGATTATCACTAGAAACACGATACTTCATTAACGCATCCTCATCGTATAACGTCTTCATCCGTAATAAACGATAATCCATATTGTTTGCATCATTCTTGTAGCTACTAGGAACAATCGATTGTCCTCCACCATTGATACAACCTCCAGGACAAGTCATGATTTCAATAAAGGCATACTTCGATGTTCCCATCTTGACTTCCTCTAATAATGGCTTACAAGCTTGCATTGAGGAAGAAATCGCAATCCATAACGATTGTCCATTAATCTCAACACAGGCCTCTTTCACACCCTTTAAACCACGACACGCTTCAAAGTCAACAGCCTCTAATGTTTTTCCTTCAAGTGTTTGTTTGACTGTACGTAACGCAGCCTCCATCACACCACCACTCGAACCAAAGATGACACCTGCTCCACTATACTCACCAAGCAAGTCTTGATCAAAGTCTTCATCTTCTAAGGACTTAAAGTCAATGCCATACATCTTAATCAAACGCGCACACTCACGGGTTGTTAATA
>JAHHRC010000279.1 GCA_020026035.1 Erysipelotrichaceae bacterium
TATTAACAACCCGTGAGTGTGCGCGTTTGATTAAGATGTATGGCATTGACTTTAAATCGTTAGAAGAGGAAGACTTTGATCAAGACTTGCTTGGTGAGTATAGTGGAGCTGGTGTCATCTTTGGATCGAGTGGTGGTGTGATGGAGGCTGCGTTACGTACGGTCAAACAGACACTTGAAGGAAAAACATTAGAGGCGGTTGACTTTGAAGCGTGTCGTGGTTTAAAGGGTGTGAAGGAGGCCTGTGTTGAAATCAATGGACAATCGTTATGGATTGCGATTTCTTCTTCGATGCAAGCTTGTAAGCCATTATTAGAAGAAGTCAAAATGGGGACATCGAAGTATGCCTTTATTGAAATCATGGCTTGTCCTGGAGGTTGTATCAATGGTGGAGGACAATCGATTGTTCCAAGTAGCTATAAGAATGATGCAAACAATATGGATTATCGTATGTTACGAATGAAGACGTTATACGATGAGGATGCGTTAATGAAGTATCGTATTTCTAGTGATAATCCGCAGATTCAAGCCTTGTATGATTCTTACTTAGAAAAGCCGGGTAGTCATTTCGCACATATGTTATTACATACTACGTATTCTCCAAAGAAGCGGTTTGACGTATTTAAGAAATAAGAAAAAAGGATTTAGTCTATGGAAGGCTAAATCCTTTGTCTTTAGTATTGTACGTGTACTTTTCCGTTTTCGATTTCTTCTTTGATCTTCGATACGACTTCACTGACTGGTAGTTCAATGGCTTCGTTGTTTCTGTGTTTGAATTCAACAAGTCCATCTGCTGCACCTCGTCCTACAGTAATCCGTAGAGGAATACCGATGAGGTCCATGTCTTTGAACTTAACACCTGGGCGTTCTTTACGGTCATCTAGGATACAAGAAATGCCGGCTTTACGAAGTTCTGTATAAAGGTTGTTGGATACTTCGTTTTGGGTTTCATCTTTTGTATTGATGGTAACGATTGCGACTGGATATGGTGCGATGTCAACTGGCCAGTTGAGTCCGTTTTCATCGGCTGTTTGTTCAACAAGAGCTGCCATTGCACGGGCTGGACCGATGCCGTAGCATCCCATCCAGACATCGTTAAGTTTGTTGTTTTCATCGGAGTATTGAAGGTCTAGAGCTTGTGAGTACTTGGTGCCTAGTTTGAATGTGTTTCCTACTTCAATACCTTGAGCAAACTTAATAGAGC
>JAHHRC010000280.1 GCA_020026035.1 Erysipelotrichaceae bacterium
ACTACTTTTTTCGTTTCAATTTCTTCTAATACAGCATCTAAGAAGTCATTGAGTGACATCTTTGTTTCTTGACGGGAACCAAAGCGACGAACTGTAACAGCATTCTCACTTGCTTCTCCATCCCCAACAACGATGGATGCAGGAATCTTTCTTGTTTGTACCTCACGAATACGGTAACCTAACTTCTCATTACGGTTATCTAATTCACAACGTACACCAATTCTCTTAAGCGCCTTTACAACCTTTTCTGCATATTCTGTATGTGCATCTGGAGATACAGGAATGACAACGATTTGTGTAGGAGCTAACCACATTGGGAAGACACCCTTTGTTTCTTCTAGAAGGAAGGCTACAAAGCGGTCAAGGGATCCAAGAATTGCACGGTGAATAACAACTGGACGAACCTTTTCACCCTTATCGTCAACGTATGTTAATTCAAAGCGTTCTGGTAATTGGTAATCCAATTGGATGGTTGATAGAGTTACATCATGACCAATTGCGGAACGAACTTGTACGTCAAGTTTTGGACCATAGAAGGCAGCTTCACCCTTTTCTTCATAGAAGTCTACACCCATTTCTTGTAGTACTTCACGAAGTTCACGTTCGGATTGTTCCCATAGATCATCGTTTCCAAAGTACTTCTCTGTATCATTTTCATCTCTTAAAGATAGACGGAATTCATAGTTTTCAAAGCCAAAGTCTTTGTATACTTCAAGAATCATATTCAATACAGATTTGAATTCATCCTTGATTTGATCTGGTCTTACAAACAAGTGACAGTCATTTTGTGTAAAGCCACGTGTACGTTCAATACCTGTCAAAGCACCACTTGCTTCATAACGGAAGTCATTGGCAATTTCGGCAATACGAATTGGTAAATCACGATAAGAATGTAAGGAATTCTTATAGATCATCATATGTTCAGGACAGTTCATTGGACGAAGAACAAATGCTTCATCATCCACTTTCATCGCTGGGAACATCGAATCTTGGTAATGATCCCAGTGTCCAGATGTCTTATACAAACGAACATTTGCAAGAGATGGAGTCTTTACGTGTAAGTATCCAGCATCCATTTCCTTATGCATAATGTAGTCCACTAATTGTTGTCTTACCATAAAGCCATTTGGTAACCATAGAGGTAAACCAGCTCCAACAATGTCAGAGAACATAAACATATCAAGCTCTTT
>JAHHRC010000281.1 GCA_020026035.1 Erysipelotrichaceae bacterium
CCCCATAATATTTTGGCACCTCATCGCAGGTCTCCCCATAATATTTTAGAGTGCCCTTATCTCTTAGCGAAGAACTCTTACAAGCTTCTTTGCATATTTTGCACGTTCCTCAGGGAAACAATTGCTAATTTGTGAGAGAAGTTCATAAATCTTAAGTTTCTCATTTGTCGAATATGTATCATCACGTTCCACCGTACAAACAATCATATTCAAACGATCCAAGAACTCAACCTCTTCCAAACTTGCACCTTGTTCCATGATATTTAAGAATGACTCAACAACCGCTGGATCATGTTTCTTAGAAAATAAACCCATACAAACCTCTTTCTTAGAGGAAGTCTTCCTCTTCCTTCTTATCGTAAATATGTACCAATTCTGTTTCAATGGAATTCATACAACCATCTAACAATGTTTCATAGTCAAACTTTGATTCATAGAATTCAACCTTCTTAAGCACTGGCTTTGTGACAGGATTTTTTGGATCAAAGATCGTACAACAATCTTCAAATGGAAGAATCGAAGTTTCATAGGTACCAATCTTCTTAGCCAAATCAATAATCTCAAGCTTATCCATACATACAAGTGGTCTAAACACAGGCATATGGATCGCATCGTTAATGACATTAATACTCTCAAGTGTTTGCGAAGCAACTTGTCCAACCGATTCTCCTGTACCAATGGCTAGAGCACCAATCTTTTCACATTGTCTTTGGGCAATGCGATACATCATACGACGCATCAGTGTAATGGCATATGGATCACCAGATGTCTTATAGATTTCTAATTGCATTGGTGTAAAGTCCACTACATGCACCTTCATATAGCCTTGGTATTCCGACACAATACGTGCTAAGTCAATGACTTTTCCCTTTGCCGCATCACTTGTATATGGCGGAGATGCATAATGGATTGCTTCTACATCAAGTCCACGCTTCATCAATTGGTATGCCGCAACTGGAGAATCAATTCCACCGGACAACATCAATAGAACCTTACCATTAATACCCGTTGGATACCCACCAGCTCCCTTAATCTTTTCATACGTAATGTAGGATTCATTTTGATGCACTTCCACTTGAATCAATAAATCTGGATTATGAACATCTACCTTCATTTCTGTATTCTTTAAAATAGCCGATGCACAATCACGATTAATCGCATCCGAACGCATTGCAAAGGTCTTATCAT
>JAHHRC010000282.1 GCA_020026035.1 Erysipelotrichaceae bacterium
TGGAATCGTAGCTGAATACAATCCATTCCATAATGGACATAAATACCAAATTGAACAAACTCGAAAGAAAACAAATTGCGATGTTGTAATTGCCTTTATGAGTGGCAATTTCGTACAACGTGGCGAACCTGCCATCCTCGATAAATTCGAACGCGCAAAAGCAGCCATTGCAAATGGAGTCGATGTTGTGATTGAACTACCATTTCATTACGCCACCCAATCGGCAAACTATTTCGCCTATGGAGCGATTGAATTAATGAAACTTGCACACGTAGACTATATTTCCTTTGGGTCCGAATGTGCAAATTTAGAAAACCTACAAGAAATCGCCGACACCTCCATCAACCCTGACCACTTAAGACAGTCCTTACAACAAGGCCTTTCCTTTCCAAAAGCCTATAGCTTACTTACCGCAAGCATGATGCCAAATGACATCCTAGCTGTTTCCTATTTAAAAGCCATCAAAGATACAAGTATTCAACCATGTATCATTCAAAGAACCTCAAACTACCTTGATGAATCGATGTCTTCTATGGCAAGTGCCCTTGCGATTCGTAATGCCCTTTTAAACAAACAAGACCTCCAACATTCCACTCCAATGGAAGAAACCCTACTAAACAGTGAACTTGTATTTGCCAAAGACTACTATCCATACCTTCGTACCTTCCTTTTAACTTCGAGTCGCGAAACCTTAGAAGACATCTTCTTGTTTAACGAAGGCATTGAACGCCACTTAGTCAACTGCGCAAAAAGTTCAAGTACCTATGATTCCTTTATCAACAAAGCAACCACCCACCGCTATACAACTGGACGCATCAAACGAACCCTCTTACGAGCTTTGATGCAAATGAATAAAAAGATGGCAAGTGACTTACCACCTCTTGATACCTTACGGGTATTAGCCTTCAATGAAACAGGGCGTGAATATTTAAAGTACATGAAACAATTTGAAGATGTAAAAATCGCAACAAGGTTTGGAAAACTCCCAACCCCATACCAAGACATTGAACTTCGAGCTGCATATCTATACGCCATGCACTTAAGTGAAGAAAAACGAAAAGAACTCATCTCCAATGAAATTGGTGGTGCTTTCTACATCAAAGACGAAACGGTTTAGGCCGTTTTTTCTTTTCCAAATAAAAAAGATGTATTTCTACACCTTTCTTAGCTTTCTATTCAACAACGT
>JAHHRC010000283.1 GCA_020026035.1 Erysipelotrichaceae bacterium
ACGTTGTTGAATAGAAAGCTAAGAAAGGTGTAGAAATACATCTTTTTTATTTGGATAAGAAAAAACGGCCTAAACCGTTTCGTTTTTGATATAGAATGCTCCACCAATTTCATGACTGATGAGTTCTTTGCGTTTTTCTTCACTTAAGTGCATAGCGTAAAGATATGCAGCACGAAGTTCAATGTCTTGGTATGGGGTTGGAAGTTTGCCAAAACGAGTTGCGATTTTTACATCCTCGAATTGTTTCATGTACTTTAAATATTCACGCCCTGTTTCATTGAAAGCTAATACCCGTAAGGTATCAAGAGGTGGTAAGTCACTTGCCATCTTTTTATTCATTTGCATCAAAGCTCGTAAGAGGGTGCGCTTGATGCGTCCCGTTGTATAGCGGTGGGTGGTTGCTTTGTTGATGAAGGATTCATAGGTACTTGATGTTTTTGCACAGTTTACTAAGTGACGTTCAATGCCTTCGTTAAATAAGAAGATGTCTTCTAAGGTTTCACGACTCGAAGTTAAAAGGAAGGTGCGAAGGTACGGGTAGTAGTCTTTGGCGAATACAAGTTCACTGTTTAATAGGGTTTCTTCCATAGGGGTGGAATGTTGGAGGTCTTGTTTGTTTAAAAGGGCATTACGGATTGCAAGGGCACTTGCCATAGAAGACATCGATTCATCGAGGTAGTTTGAGGTTCGTTGGATGATACATGGTTGAATACTTGTATCTTTGATGGCTTTTAAATAGGAAACAGCTAGGATGTCATTTGGCATCATGCTTGCGGTAAGTAAGCTATAGGCTTTAGGGAATGAGAGGCCTTGTTGTAAGGACTGTCTTAAGTGGTCAGGGTTAATAGAGGTGTCGGCAATTTCTTGTAGGTTTTCTAAGTTTGCGCATTCGGACCCAAAAGAAATATAGTCCACATGTGCAAGTTTCATTAATTCAATTGCTCCATAGGCAAAATAGTTTGCGGATTGGGTGGCGTAATGAAATGGCAGTTCAATCACAACATCGACTCCATTTGCGATGGCTGCTTTTGCGCGTTCGAATTTATCGATGATGGCAGGTTCGCCACGTTGTACGAAATTGCCGCTCATAAAGGCAATTACAACATCGCAATTTGTTTTCTTTCTTGTTTCTTCAATTTGGTATTTATGTCCATTATGGAATGGATTGTATTCAGCTACGATTCCA
>JAHHRC010000284.1 GCA_020026035.1 Erysipelotrichaceae bacterium
ATATCCGGATGTATGATTATGCCGATGAATTAGGTCTTTTGATTTGTGATGAAGTGAATATTGAATCGCATAAGGGAGCCTTTGAACCTACGGCGATTCCAAGTGGTCGATCTATCTTTAAAGAGTCGGTGTTACAACGAACGAAAAATATGGTAGAACGGGATAAGAATCATCCTTGCGTTATTATTTATTCCTTAGGCAATGAAGCAACCTATAGTCATTATCGATTGAATTCGAGGTATTGTTTTTATGAAAGTACGAAGTGGATCTTAGAACGAGATCCAAGTCGTATTCGCAAATATGAACGCGATAATCGTTATAAAGTGAACCGTGATGGAAGTTTGAATCGCAAGAAATCGATGGTAGATGTCTATAGTTCGCAATACTTTAGCATTGAAGAAATGATGGAACAAATTACAACCTGTAAGCTACCTTACATTCAATCCGAATATGCCCATAGTATGGGAAATGCCGATGGAAACTTAAAAGAGTATTGGGATGTCTTCCGTAGTTATGACAATGCCCAAGGCGGCTTTATTTGGGTATTTAAAGACCAAGGACATGCCGTACAAGGAAGACTTCCTAAGATCTATGATGTTGTTAGTAAGAATGGGATACGTGGTCGAATAGATGGTGAATTGGTAGATGGACGAAATGGCACAAATGCTCTACGAGGTACTGTAGTACTAAATGGTCCAATTGCATTTGATGCAAGAAGTACAAAGGGAATGAGCTTGGATTGTTATGTACGATTAGATGGAGAAATTCCTACAAATGCCTCGATGATTGGAAAAGGCGATGATGGATACAATATCAAGTTTGATCATGAAGGAAACTTAGAAACTTTCTTTGATGGCTATTTAAACGGGACATTGAAGGTGCAAGTTCCAAGTGATTTCAATGATGGAACTTGGAAACGACTTACCTCAACAATTGATGAAACAGGATTGTTGTCGCTATATTACAATGGAACACTCCTCAAACAGGAACAAGTCCAAGTCAATGAAGTCATGGATACCAATGGAAGAAACATTGGTATTGGCTATGATAGTCAACATGTAAAACATAGATTCAATGGCGACATTGATGCATTGCGGGTTGTGTCACATTGCATGAAGGAAGAAGAGATTCAAAATGGCATGGTGAATGAAGACTATGTTGTTGGCTTTGATTTTGATGAAG
>JAHHRC010000285.1 GCA_020026035.1 Erysipelotrichaceae bacterium
TTAGTAATTGCTTGTTTGTGTAAAGACACCAAGGATCTTTTCCGAATTGGCGATGTAAGGAGTGGGCAATTTCGAATAGGTTGTAGGAATTGCAAGAAGAATAGAGTCCTTTTCGACATTCGTAATTAGTTACGGAATCTAGGTGTGCATCGTTTAATAAGGTGTTATAGTCGCCACCGATCATTTCACCTACAAAGAAGAAGTCTTCTTTGATTTCTTTACACATATGGACAAGTTCGTTTAAGAATCCTTTGTGTATGCAATAGGCGACGTCGATGCGTAAGCCATCGATGTCAAAGGTTTCGATCCAATAGCGTACAGCGTCTAGTAGGTAGGTTCGAACGTTTGGATTGTCGAGGTTTAGTTTTACTAATTCCTTATGTCCTTCCCAATCCCAGTAGGTGAAGCCATCTTTGTTTTGATTGTTGTTAAAATCTAGGTAGAAGAAATCACAGTATGGGGAGTTTTGTTTGTGTTGTAAGACATCTTGGAAATAAGGAAAGATTCTTCCAACATGGTTAAACACACCATCGAGGAAGATGTTGATGTTGCTGGAATGGAGTTCGTCGCATATGGCTTTAAAGTCTTCGTTTGTTCCTAAACGATGATCGAGGTTGTAAAAGTCGATGGTGTTGTATCCGTGGCTTTCACTTTCAAATAGGGGATTGAACAGGATTGTGTCAAAGCCTGTTTCTTTGATATGGGGTATGAAGTCTTTGATGTGGTTAATGCGAGTGGCAAGACTTCCATCGTTTGTTTTTGGACAATTGCACAAACCGAGTGGATAGATTTGATAGATGCGATAGGATTTATTCATTTTGTTCTCCTTAAATGTTGTGTGTTTTCTTTGTTAGTTGAATTGAATTTGCATGTATGGTTTATGGTCAAAGGTGTAAATGGTGAAGCTTGTATCATCTAAGATGGCATAGGTTTGTGGGTGGTTTTGTTTTGGGAGTGTACAAGAGCCTGGGTTTAAGAGGTAAATGCCGTTTTCTTTTGTGGCAGTTGGGATATGGGTATGTCCTTGTAGGAAGATATCATTTTCGTTGAGGGGTGGTAGGTTGTCTTTGTTGTAAATGTGGCCGTGGGTCATAAAGACGCGTTTGTTGTTTAAGGTGAGTTGTGAGTATGTCGCAAGAACTGGGAAGTCGAGGACCATTTGATCGACT
>JAHHRC010000286.1 GCA_020026035.1 Erysipelotrichaceae bacterium
AGTCGATCAAATGGTCCTCGACTTCCCAGTTCTTGCGACATACTCACAACTCACCCTAAACAACAAACGCGTCTTTATGACACACGGCCACATTTACAACAAAGACAACCTACCACCCCTTAACGAAAATGATATCTTCCTACAAGGACACACCCATATCCCTACCGCCACAAAAGAAAACGGCATTTACCTCTTAAACCCAGGCTCTTGTACACTTCCAAAACAAAACCACCCACAAACCTATGCCATCTTAGACGATACAAGCTTCACCATTTACACCTTTGACCACAAACCATACATGCAAATTCAATTCGGCTAACAAAGAAAATACACGCAATATAAGGAGAACAAAATGAATAAATCCTATCGCATCTATCAAATCTATCCACTCGGTTTGTGCAATTGTCCAAAAACAAACGATGGAAGTCTTGCCACTCGCATTAACCACATCAAAGACTTCATACCCCATATCAAAGAAACAGGCTTTGACACAATCCTGTTCAATCCCCTATTTGAAAGTGAAAGCCACGGATACAACACCATCGACTTTTACAACCTCGATCATCGTTTAGGAACAAACGAAGACTTTAAAGCCATATGCGACGAACTCCATTCCAGCAACATCAACATCTTCCTCGATGGTGTGTTTAACCATGTTGGAAGAATCTTTCCTTATTTCCAAGATGTCTTACAACACAAACAAAACTCCCCATACTGTGATTTCTTCTACCTAGATTTTAACAACAATCAAAACAAAGATGGCTTCACCTACTGGGATTGGGAAGGACATAAGGAATTAGTAAAACTAAACCTCGACAACCCAAACGTTCGAACCTACCTACTAGACGCCGTTCGCTACTGGATTGAAACCTTTGACATCGATGGCTTACGCATCGACGTCGCCTATTGCATACACAAGGGATTCTTAAACGAACTTGTCCATATGTGCAAAGAAATGAAAGAAGACTTCTTCTTTGTAGGTGAAATGATCGGTGGTGACTACAACACCTTGTTAAACGATGCACACCTTGATTCTGTCACCAATTACGAATGTCGAAAAGGCCTCTATTCTTCTTGCAATTCCTATAACCTATTCGAAATCGCTCACTCCTTGCATCGCCAATTCGGAAAAGATCCTTGGTGTCTTTACACAAACAAGCAATTACTAA
>JAHHRC010000287.1 GCA_020026035.1 Erysipelotrichaceae bacterium
CACTTGAATCTCATTAAACTCTTCACGCTGTATTTGTAATTTCCCATCGGTACTTGTATTTACACCACTTACAACAATGTCTTGTAGATACGCATCTTCAATGTCCTCTTTCGAAAACGATCCAGCATTTTGACTTGCAAGGCCAACAAAATCAAACGCATCTAGCACAGGACTTAACATTGTTTGACTATAGAAGCACGCATCAAATTGTTCAAAGATCGACTGCATAGAATCTATCGATGCATTTCCATCATACATTCCAGCAAAACATAGATTAATAACCGTAGACTCTTCCTTTGGAACGTAATACTCACTTAATTCCCCATATTCAAGATGTTCTACATCTTGTTCTAAATCCTTCGTTAGAAAGTTCATAAACCCTGTCAACATAAGAATTACTACAACAATAAAGGAAACTCCTTTTACCATTCTACGCATGCAACAATCCTCCAATCAGTCAACAAAATTATACCACACAGTGGTATAATCCCTTCTAGGTGATATCATGATTCATTACAACGAAATAAAAGAAAACACAAAGAATACAACGCTTGTTGTTGTGTCCAAGCAACAACCTCTTGAAAAGATTCAAACCTACTATGACTTAGACGAAAGAATCTTCGCAGAAAATCGAGCACAAGAATTAAAACAAAAAGCAACCTTGTTACCAAAGGATATTCAATGGCACTTTATCGGTCATTTGCAACGAAACAAAGTCAAAGACATTGTTCCCTATGTATGCTGTATTCAATCCTTAGATTCCATCCGTCTTGCAAAAGAGATCAACAAAGAATGCAAGAAGTTAAACAAAGTCATGCCATGCCTTGTCGAATTTCACTTTGCGAAAGAAGATACGAACAAAACAGGCATTGATCCAAAGGATGCTATTGCATTCATTGAAGCCGTCAAACACCTAGAACACATTGAACTTGTTGGCATGATGACAATGGGACCACATACCGAAAATGAAGAAGAAATCAGAAACACCTTCAAAGCTGCCAACAAATTATTCAAAACCCTCCAAGAGAAATACAACTTCCAAATTCTTTCCATGGGTATGTCTAGTGATTACAAGCTTGCCATTGAGAACGGTTCTACGATGGTTCGAATTGGTAGTAAGCTATTCAAGGACTAAAAAAGATGCG
>JAHHRC010000029.1 GCA_020026035.1 Erysipelotrichaceae bacterium
TAAACGCATTCCAAATCGACCTTTTCAACAACACCAAAACCCTCATCGACAACAAACCTATTTACTATTACCAAATCAACCAAATAGCCCTATTCACCACCGCTTATGGCATCCCCTTCGCATTCCATATCCAAAACCAACAACATACCTTAGACATGTTCCTGAAGGATAAGATCATCGTTTGTAACGAAAGGGACCTTCCTTCTTTCAAAGATCAATTCGCACAAAACGAAGAACCGTCTCACTACCTATCAACACAACCACTAAACAACCTTTCTAAAGAAGACCAAACCGCAGCACTTCGTGTGCAAGGCTGGAAGCGCGTAACCACGAATCAGTCCGTTTCCATCAAAGAAATCAAAGATTTCAAGAACCTGAAAGATGGTGTGTATTACAAAGAATTGCCAAAGCAAGCAAATAACCAACGTACAATCGTCGTATTCTCTACAAACTACGCACACACGCAAGACCTTAATACCGATGCCTTCTATGTCTTACACACAAACCTAGACAAGAAACCTCGTACGCTGATTGACCTTTCTGAAAAACAGTGGAAGATAAACCAAAATGTCAATAACGCATTCCACCATCAAGTAACACAAAACAACAACCAAATACGTGCCTCCTTCCTCATCGATCTACTCGCTTTCTACCTTACACAAACTCTACAACTTCAACTAAAAGAATCCTACTCCATTCAACAAATCGTCAATCAGTTAAACGCAATGAATACAACATTGATTGCAGATCTTGGATATGTACCTTCTTATACAAGAACGAAGCTCACCGATGCTCTTCAAGATCTTGCTGGTTTATCGCTTGATCAAACATTCATCAAGATACAAACCATGAAAAAGCTTGTAAAACAATCCAAAGAACACTAACACAAAAGTCGCTCAACTATCGTGCAGCGACTTTTCATTTCATATACATCCATCAAAAAAAACCGCAACATGTGCGGCTTTTCTTAGCTCTTTTTCTCCAAGCGTTTTAATTCGCTTAAAAAGAACTCTTTTGTCTTCTCTTTCGATAACTCCAAAGCGACAGACAATTCCGAATACAAGTAATTCTCAGCCTTCTTCAAGAATTCTCCATCCACAGCTGCTAACTTCTTATGATTCTCTAACCGTTCTTGGTTACGTTGACTCGTTGTCTTAATGATACAAACAAGATCTTCCAAGTCATCGCCCTTCAACTTATCCAAATACTTACTCTTCATATTTGCCGGTTTACTTTCAAGAGGCTCAATATCCACTGACCTCTTACATAGTTGTTCCACTTCATCTTTTGTCACAACAGCCCTTAAATGACCGCCCTTATTCGATACAGGAACTTGAACAATACAGCTGTAATCGATATTCTCATACGGCTCAAGAACGTAGCACAGTTCACCTGTGAAATCACTTCTTTTCTTTCCGATTACCTTACAGACGTTTCTTCGGTATACAACCAAATCATTAATATTATACATGTGCCACCTCCGCATTTCGTATATGCTTCAATTATAGCATAATTAAGCCAAAAACGCGAATTCCCCCATTCTTGCAAGTACCCTTATCCAAATATACAAAGAAAAGCTACATACCAAGAAACACATATCCACTACACAATCCCCACACAAAACTCTTCCTTATAATTTTCAACAAATTCCCCAATTCCTTCACCAATTCCCTACAATCATGTGATTTCTTTGTGAACGAAGTACCATTCTGTAACACATAAAGCAATAGAACCATGTATAATTACTGCATACACGGAGGGGCTTATGGTATTCAGTAGTTTAACTTTTTTATATGCATTTTTACCAATCACATTATTTCTTTACTTCATCGTTCCAAGTAAATATCGAAACTTCGTCTTATTCCTAGTTTCCTTATTCTTTTACAGTTGGGGTGAACCAAAATACATGTTCATCATGCTTGCAAGCATCCTAATGAATTATCTTTTTGGCTTTGCGATTGATAAACACAAAGACATTAATCGCGCAAAAGCGAAAACCTATGTCACAATCTGTATTACCTTAAACCTATTACTCTTAGGCTTTTTTAAATACTATGACTTCTTCATCAATAATCTCAATCACCACGGCCTCACATTCCTACACCCATTAAAAATCTGGTTACCAATCGGAATCTCTTTCTACACCTTCCAAACCATGAGCTATCCAATTGACCTATACAACAACAAATGTAGTGTCCAACGCTCCTTCATTGCCTTTGGTGCCTATGTATGCATGTTCCCACAACTAATCGCTGGACCAATCGTACGTTATACCGACATTGCCAAACAACTCGAAGAACGTACCATTACCCCAAACGACTTCTACGAAGGCATTCTTCGCTTTGTCATTGGTTTAAGCAAAAAAGTCTTACTCGCCAATAACTTCGGTATGATCTTCGATGAAATCTCAACCCTAACAAACAACCAAACCACCCTTACTGCATGGCTTGGAATCCTCTGTTATGCATTACAAATCTACTTTGACTTCTCTGGCTATTCCGATATGGCAATTGGCCTTGGTCGCATGTTTGGTTTCACCTTCCTCGAAAACTTCAATTACCCTTATATTTCAAAATCCATCACCGAATTCTGGCGTAGATGGCATATGTCCCTATCCTATTGGTTCCGTGACTATGTATACATACCACTCGGTGGAAATCGTTGTTCGACAAAAAGACAAATCTTAAACATCATGATTGTCTGGCTACTTACAGGATTTTGGCATGGTGCAAGTTGGAACTTTGTCTTATGGGGTGTCTTCTATGGAATCATCTTGCTCATTGAAAAATTCCTACTAAACAAATACCTCAAAAACCTCCCTTCTTGCTTACAACACATCTATACAATGTTCATCGTTCTTATTGCTTGGGTATTATTTGCCTTTACGAACATCAACGATGCCATGCATTATATAAGCCTACTATTTGGCTCTACAAGAACCTTCGCAAATACCCTTACCCTATACTACCTTCGAAACAATATCGTATTACTCATCGTTGGTCTTATTGCTTGTACCCCTATCGCAAAATCCACATACAACCCCCTCAAAAAAACACACCTACAACCCCTCATTCCAATCCTAGTCATTCTTGCAATGTTTGTATGCACCGCCTTTATCGTCGATGCGACATACAATCCATTCTTATACTTTAGATTCTAAGGAGGCTCTTATGAAACAAACACAAATCAAATTAACCATCGCCTCCTTTGTAGGCTTTGTAGGAATTCTATCCATCGCAAATCTATGCAAACAACCAATGGATGTCTCCTACAACGAAAATAGACCTCTCGCCAAAGCTCCAGAAGTCTCAATCCATTCAATATTCAACGGAAACTTCGACGATTCCTTTGAATCTTACTTCCAAGACCAATTCATTTTCCGTGATACGTTCATCGAGACAAAAGCTGCCTTCAAAAAAGCTTGTGGCTATATTGAAAACAATCATGTATACTTTGCGGATGACGGCTCCTTAATCAAACAATTCCAAACGATGAAAGAAAAAGCCTTTGTGAATAACCTAGAAGCCATCGATGACTTTTTAGAAGATCAACAAATCCAAGGCTATACGATGCTAATACCTACCGCATCTACCATTCATCAATCCGTCAAACCAAAGCTTGCCTATGACATCGATCAATTCGAATTATTAGACCAAGCAAAAAAACAAACCCACAACCAAACCTTCCTACCCTCCCTTACCATGGAAGATGACAATGAATCTACCTACTTCAAAACCGACCACCACTGGACAGTTAATGGCTCTTATAAAGGCTATTTAAGCATTTTAGAACATGTCCTACACAAACAAGAAAGTACCTTTACAAAAGAAGTGGTATCGACATCCTTCTATGGAACGATGTATTCAAGATCTGGTGCCTTTTGGAGTAAACCAGATGAAATCATCAAAGTCACTCCAACAACACCAGTCAACGTAAAGGTAACCATCGATGACAACACGTATGACTCGATCTACTTTGCCAATCGACTACAAGAAAAAGATCAATACACCTATTACCTAGACGGCAATCATCCGTATGTAAAGATCGAAACCAATGCCAATACGAATCGCAAGGCAATCCTTGTCAAAGATTCGTACGCACATATCTTAGTTCCTTACTTACTTCAAGAATACGATCAAATCGAACTCATCGATTTACGCTATGACAGAACACCAGTAAGTACACGACTAACCGACAAAGAAAATACAGATTTGTATTTCATCTACAGTCTTGACAATTTCTGTGAAGATTCCAGTTTAGCATTCCTGAGGTGAAGAAAGTGAAAATTAATTTTGTAAAAATGGGTATTAATGGAGAAGGCATCGGCTATCTCAACAAGAAACCAGTCTTTTGTACTGGGGTATTCCCAAATGAAACCGCTGATGTGACCATCATCGAAGAAAAGAAAAACTATGCAATCGCAACGTTAGATCGCATCATCGAACCAAGCAAACATCGCGTGGATTCGATCTGTGCATACCAATCCAAATGTGGTGGCTGCCCACTACTAACCATGGACTATAACCAACAACTCGTCCATAAGAAAGAACTACTCGTACAAGCCTTGTACAAATACGGTGGCGTACGTCGCAACTTAATCCGTGACATCCACCGTTCCGAACACGAAATCAAGTACCGTTCCGCTTTAAAGCTACCAGTCCATGATTTCCACCATTCCACAGTCACAGGAATGTATGAACCAAACACCAACCATTTCATCCAAATCTCTGGATGTAAAATGCATAAAGAAGGCCTTGAACGCATGCGTCGTGAAGTCATGTTAGCAGTCAACCAAGAAGGGCTTGCGGCCTATGACAAAAAACGTGAAAAGGGTCTAAGATACCTTGTCATTCGTGGTATTGAAGGAAAATACCAAATCTGCTTTGTGACCGGTAAACAAACCATCAAACAAGAACTCATCGACAAAGTCATGGAAATCAAAGGCGTAGCTTCCCTAAACCAATCCATCAACACCAACCGACACGGTACAGCCATTTTTGGAAAAACCATCAAACACCTATCCGGTGATGAAAGCATCCAAATGGAATTCCACGGCATTACGATCAAACTATCAATGGAATCCTTCTTCCAGTTAAACCTCAAACAAGCCGAGGCAATGTATGACATGGCCGTATCCAAAATCGACCCATGTGAAACACTCGTTGAAGCATATTGTGGAATCGGTGTAATGTCCTTACTTGCAAAAGACAAAGCCAACCACATCATCGGAATTGAATCCGTTGAATCAGCGGTACGAAACGCAAGACACAACGCCAAATTAAACGGCCTACAAAACAAAACCGACTTCCTATGCAAAGACGCAGCCCAAGGCTTACTCTATGTCCTAATGCGCCAAGAAGTCGATACTCTATTAGTCGATCCACCACGTTCCGGTATGGATGATCTCATGTTAGAAACTATTCTAAAATCAAGCATCCGCAAGATCATTTACGTCTCCTGTAATCCATCCACACTTGGAAAAAACATCGCCGTTCTCAAAGAAAACTACGATGTCAAAACCGTTATTCCATATGACATGTTCCCAAATACACCACACGTAGAATCAATTACGGTATTAGAACGTAAGAAAGGCAAATAACCATGATTCGCCATAACTTAAAATACGATTGTATTGAACTCTTCCTAGATGGAACCTGGGAAAACAAAACCCTCAAAGACTTCTTTGATACCTACTACATTTCCCGCAAAAATAGATACCTACTCACCACCAACGAACAACTCTTACTAAACAAAAAACGCGTCTTAGACGAACAAACCATTCTTCATAAAAAAGACTGCATATCAATCAAAATCCCAAAAGAAGACTACGGCTTCAAACTTGCCGAAAAACCATGCAAGGTCGTATATAAAGATGACTTTGTCTTCGTTGCCCATAAAGATGCAAACTGCATCATTCATGGCGATGAAGATGAAACAAATGCCCTTGCAAACATGGCCGCAACCTACCACAGCCTTCACAACATCCACACCCCAGTCCGCTACATCCACCGCCTAGACAAAGACACAACAGGCCTTGTGATGTTTGTAAAGATCCCCTTCTTCCAACCATACTTTGACCAAATGCTAAGCAAGAAAGAAATTCACCGCTCTTACCTAGCCATCTCTATAGGCAAAGCCCCACTCAAACAAACCTACACCTACAAACAACCAATTGGCAAAGACCGCCATGTCAGTGGCAAATTCCGCGTTTCAAGTTCGGGTAAAGAAGCTTGTACAAAAGTCACATGCCTAAAACGTAAGAACCAATTCGAACTCTTACAATGCGTATTAGAAACTGGAAGAACCCACCAAATCCGTGTCCATTTAGCCAATAACCACCACCCAATCGTCAATGACCCACTTTACGGAATCCCTGCCATTGAATTTAACGGCATGGGTCTATGGGCCAATGAGTTGTCCTTCAAAGATCCACTCTCAGACCAAATTCATACCGTACATGACATTGACAACCCCCTATTTGACTACTTTAAATGAACAAACAAATCGTTTCCCTAACCGGAGACGATTTTTTACGTAAACGCTTGCAGAAATGAAAAACGGTCGCTAGAATTAACATAAGGAAAACTTATACAAACATAAGATGCATAAGAAAGGGGACTACAATGTTACAATCAAAAAAGAAAATATTTCTAACGGTATTAGATGCCGGTAGCTTTACCAAAGCCGCCGCTGAGCTTGGATACTCACAATCCGCCATCTCACAAACCATAAAAACATTAGAAGACGACCTTGGAACCACCCTTGTGTCACGCTCCCGTGAAGGCTTAACCCTAACCAAAGACGGCGAAGAATTCTTACCCTATATCCGCTCCATTGTCGCTGCTGAAGATGATTTAGGCGCCAAAATCCGAGAAATGCAAGGCCTAGAAAAAGGCGTCATCAAAATTGGAACCTTCACCTCGATCTCGCGAAACATCCTACCTGCCCTCATGCATGACTTCCGTAAAACCTACCCAAACATCCGCTTTGAACTCTTACAAGGCGAATACAACGACATCCAAGACTGGATCCTCGACGGAACCATCGACTTTGGCTTCGTTGCCCCAAACACCGTTACAGGCCTCGAAACCCAACCCTTCTTAAGTGACACCATGATGGCCGTACTCCCACAAAACCACCCCCTAGCCAAAAAGAAAGCCGTCTCATTAGCCGATTTAACCAATGACCCATTCATTGAACTTATCGAAGGAACCTTCTCAGTCACTCGTAAAGTCTTCAAAGACTACCACCTCACACCAGATATCATTTACTCGGTTTACGATGACTACACCATTCTAGAAATGGTCAAACACGGCTATGGCATCTCGATGCTTTATAAACTCGTATTAACCGGCTATGGCGATGAAATTGCCCTACGGCCAATCATTGAACCATTTGAACGCTCCCTTGATCTTGCATGGCGCGATTACACCACCCTACCAATCGCCGCAAAGCGCTTCATTGAGTTCTTAAAACAAGAAAGCCCAAGAATCATCGAAAAAATACGCAAACAAAATTAAAGAATCAATCTAGGATCATCCCTAAATTGATTCTTCTTTTTTATTCCGCACCCGTTACAATCACGTTTTTCAACTTAATCAAGCGAGGCACAAGCATCGAATCATACTGTCTAGAAGTCTTAGACATGTACAATTCCTTTACAAAGTCATTCATGGAACCAGATACGGACCCACCAGAAATCGGTGTAATGGACTTCCCATCAAAGTAATAGCCCAAACGAATTTCCCCGGCAATATCCCCATTAAAGGCCGATACTTGGAAATCACTAAACTCAACAATTTCCACATATGGTGTCGAACGTAACTCTTCTTCACTCAAGCTACCACCACTTACCACAAAGTTCGCTGCCACGAAGGAATCTTCTACACCAAGATAAGAGGCATATTGTTTATTTCCATGGAAATTCTTCGCAACTCCATCTACGACAAGATCCAGATCACGACGTTTCGCTCCTTCGCCATCAAATAAGCTATTCTTACTTGAATTCTTCAAACTCGTAACTGTCTTTACACTCATCTTATCGCCAACAATTCCCTCAGCAATCTCTTTACCAAGTTCTAAATTACTAATACCTTCGTACTTATACACAACATTCATGCGGTCAATCAACCAACGATAAATCTGTAAACTCGCATCCGTTGAGAAGATGACATCCATCTCATTAAAGTTCGGTGTCTTCTTCGCAACCAACTTGTCTTTTCCATACTTCAATGTCTCATTTACATCAAAGGACAAACTTTCCACATCACATGTACCAGATTCATACATACGGTACAATTCAATCTCTTCTTCATCCTTACGAGCATTGACAACAACTTCCACCATGGATTGTGGATATACACGTGTTACATCAACCCCATTGGAAGTAATCAAACGCTCTTTGTTCTTGCTTACAAAGATTTCATACGAGTTCAAATCTTCGGTTTCTGTTTCTTGCATCGATTGCATACAAGATAAGAAATCACTTGAAATCTTGCCAACATCAATCTCTTCTTCCTCACTTACATAGGTAACTGCAGGATTTAATTCATACGGAAGATTCTTTACAAGCTTTGCCTGTTCAATTAGCTCATCAATTTGACTCACAATCTCCTCATGATTTGCCGTTGGGGCAATCATACGTGTCGCATGCCCTAAGTACTTTCCATCTTCGATCTTCTTATAAACCGTAACGGAATAATACTTTGTATTCACAACACGATTTTGATCCAACTTATGACGAATCAAATAAAACTCATATTGTTCCTTTGAGAGTTCTTTTACACTATACGCATCTGCTTGCGATTGTTTCAACACATTTAAAATTGTATCTAACATTATCCTAACCTCGCTCTCGCCTTTAGACATGGTCCACCATCGGAAACCTTAACCCATTCCTTATGGCCTTTTCCACATGCCCCACTACCAAACGCTTGACGATCCTTACTAACCATCGAAATTGAACCTAACAACTCAGGCACATATCCCGTCATTACAACCGGAGTCACAACCTTACCTGTCAACTTTCCATCCTTGATTTCATAACCACGTTCGATAATACATTGAATCCCCCAGTGCTTCGGATCTTCCATACCAGACTGCATACCTTCTAGTAAGTATCCATATTCAATCGAGGCAATCATTTCTTCCATGGTCGATTCACCCGAATCAAAGATCGTATTCGTCATTCTTGTATATGCCTTATGTTCAAAGTTTTGACGCTTTCCATTCCCGGTAGGCGCAATTCCTAAACGAAGCGCAGCCAAGGCATCACAAATACCCGTCTTTAAAATACCATGATCAATCACCGTCACATCATTTGCCAATACACCCTCATCATCAAAGGCATACGAAGAAACTTCCTCTAAGACATTCGCTCCTTCATGCATTGTCACAAAGTCACTACCAACACGCTTGTCTAAGTACTTCGCACCTAAGGCACGATCTTTTACAAACATGTCCATCTCAACCCCATGACCAAAGGCCTCATGGGCAATCAAACCAGATACCTTAGGGGTTGTAATAATGTCATATTCTCCTGGTTCAATCCGTGTTGCGTCTAACAATTCTTCCGTCAAACGAACACCCTTTTCCATTTCTTTACCAAGACCCTCGAAGATCTCTGCACCACGTCTTCCCGAAACGCCATAATAACCCATCTCATTACGACCATTCTTTGAAACACGTGGAACCAACGTTCCTTCGGAAATGACATACGATTGACGCATATCACGATTCTTCGTTAAGAACATCTTCGATACATGTGTGGATTGCACAACCGCAATCACATCAATCATATCTTCTCCAAGCTCCATACCCTTCTCACAAAGTGCAGTAAGCTTAGCCATCAATGCGTCCATATCTACTTCCTCTGGAAGCTGTTCGCATTCAAACTCTTCAAACACAACAATTGGCTCATCATCCAATACCGGTGTTTCATACACCTTTGTACCACTTGCCTTCAATACCGCAAATGACGCATGCAAAGCCTTACGAATTGTATTCACTGTGTTTTCCACATCACTTGGATCAAACTCATTAAACGAATATTCACTATACAATCCATCTTTATACACACGCACAACAAACCCACGCTCACTTGCAAGGGTATCGTTATTTACCGACTTCATACGTGTCGATGTACGCATCGCAAATCCATTGGAATCACTTGCAAGCAAGGAAACATAATCGAACTCTTCTTGCAAGGTTTGAACAACTACTTTTAAACTATCGGCGATCTTAATAAGATACGCTGAAAATGGTGCTTTCATAAAATACCTCCTATGTCCTATGCAATTATAGTTTAAGAACACTAACTTTACCATCCAAACACAATCAAAGCACGAATCACCACACAAAAAAGAACACCCCCAACTAAGAGAATGTTCCTTACCCAAATTATGGTAAATGAATCAAAATCTCACGATCTTTATCATGCCGTTTTACTTCAATTCCACAAGGAATACGATCACTTAATTCCTCAACGTGAGAAATTACACCAACCATACGATTCGTATCACTCGCTAAATCCGTCAACACTTCAACTGCCTTACTCAAGACTTCATCATCCAATGTACCAAAGCCTTCATCAATGAACAACGAGTCCATATGAACACCACCTGCACGTTCCTGAATGACATCACTCAATCCTAAGGCAAGCGATAAGGAAGCCTCAAACATCTCACCACCAGATAACGATTTGGCATCACGCGACGAACATGAATACTCATCCCAAACTTCCAAATCAAGACCTGATGGACTTCCAAGTGAATTAGGGTGTTGTTTACGAACCAACCGATACTGTCCATTACTCATATGATCAAAGCGCTTGTTTGCCTTACGAATCACTTCATCAAACAACGCCATTTGCACATACGTCTCTAACTTCACACGTTCTTTTCCAGACAAATTTCCACTAAACGTTCTCGCAAGCGTATCCACTTCCATGAGACGTTCTTCCTGACTTTGATAGTCCTTATATAGCTTCGTTGCGGATTCCACATTCTTTACATTTATTCCGAGCGTTAATTGCACCGCTTTTAACGAATCTTCAAGGTTGTTAAACTTCGCATTCCAACCCGTTAGCTCCGTTTCCATTTCTTCCAAGTTGTACGGTTCCTTCAATAACTGATCTATTAGCGTTTTTTGTTTCGTTTTAATCTTAGTTACAGACTCCTTCAATCTTTGGAATTTTTCCGCCGTTGATTCATTCGTCTCTTCATACAAACCAATCATTTTTACTTTTTCATCAATAGAAGACTTCATCGAATCTACATTTGCACCCTTAAACATCTCCGCTTTCGCTTCGATTTGCTTTTCCTTTTCCTTTTCTTCCGTTTTTAATGACGTAAGTAAGTTATTTTCTTTCTCTAATTTCTTACGCAATTCTTCGTGTGTCACTTCTTCTTTTACCAAAGCGTTCGATAGGTCATCAAAGCGTTTCTTATCACCCTCTAGTTTTTGAACCTTTGCATCCAAGTCAGAAACACGACCCTCTAGTTGTACCAACGCTTCATTCACTGTAGAAACACCTTCCAATGATTTTTGCCAATCACGCAAACTCTTCTTACTATCTTCCATCGCTTGTTCGGCCTTGGAAGACTCTTTCAAATAGCTTGTATGTTCCTCACCAAGTCTTTCCAACTGTTGTTCAATCTGTTTAAGTTCCGTCTTAAGTTTTTCGACTTCCTTCTTCGCAACATCAACTTCGTTTAATTTCACTTGTAATACCTTGTCTTTTGCAAGCAAGGCATCATGACAAGTCGTATATTCATTCAAATCCTCTTCGAGGCGAATCCCAAATTCCCTCGCACTTTCTTGAATCGTTTCAATTTTTCCCTCTAGGTTTACCTTGTCTTGCTCAATCCTTGCCTCAAACTTTGAAACTTCTTCTCGTTCCTCATCGAATTGCGCTTTGAGTTGATTCAGTTCATCTTCTGAACAAGTCGATTCTTCTTTTATTGCAAGACGAGGATGATGGATCGAACCACATACTGGACAAGGCGTTTCTTCTTCGATTGATTCCGCAAGAATTCCTGCTAAGTTATTCCAGTATTGCGATTGTTTCCGAATCATGTTAGCTTCCGATTTTTTTAATTGTTGGAACTCCAATTCATATCTTTCTCGATTTTCTTCATTTTTCTTAACCGCAGTTAGATACGCATCATAAGAAACTTTTATGCCTTCTAATGCCTTTCTATCCTTTTGAACACCTTCCATTTCATACTTTAACGCATCTTCGCTTGAAACAATCTTCGCTTCTGTCTCCAGTGTCACTTTCTTTTCCTCAGACTCTTTTTTCAGCGATTCCCTCTTTGACTTGTTTTCTTCCAACTTTAATTGATATGTCTCATACGCATTCTTGCTGTCCGTAAATTTCTTACGTAATTCATTCATATCTCTTAGTTCTTTTTTCGAGCTTTCATATGCGTTGAAACAACGTTCATATTCCGCACTGACATCTCTTAGCTTTTCTTTTTCATCTTTCTTTTGTTGAATCTTTTTTTCATTTTCAACAACCGTGTTTTCATCATCTCTAACGACTTTTTCCTGTGCAGAACGTTTTCCACATATCTCGTTATAGGCGTTTACGTCTTTAAGATATTTCTCAGTTTCTTCAATCATCGTACGCAAATGATCGATTTCCCGATCCATTTTTCGAATCTCTTCTCTGCGTTTTTCATTCAATGCATACTCTTCTTCAACACTGTTTAACTCACTGTTTTGATCTTGTAATTTCTTTTCGAGTTGACCAATCGTATTTCTTAGTTCCGCATCTTTCTTACAAGCATCCAACTTCTTGCTTGCATCACTGATTGCATCATTGAGCTTCTTCTTGTCTACCTTTAGAGTTTCTTCTTTTTCCTTTAGCACTTCATTATAGGTACGCACAATTTCAATCGAACGTTCAAATTGGCCAATGAACTCATTCTTTTTATACCCGTCAAACTCTTCTTTGAGTTCAAAGCCTTCTGCCAATTCCACTTTGTTCAAATCATTCTGAATGGATAATTTACTATCTTTCGCCTTATTTTTAAGCAAGGTTGACTCCGCAAATATTTCGTTTGTTAATTTTTCATATTTATACGTTTGGAAGAGTTTTTGGAAAATTATTCGACGTTCATCCGTACCCTTTGTCAATAAATCACGGAATTCTCCTTGAGCAATCATAGATAGCTGCGTAAATTGGCCGCGCTCTACGCCAAGTAATTTATTCACATACTTCGTTGTTGGATCTGCACCACTCTGTAACAGTTCTCCTTCACAATAAATGACCGCATCGGCATTTTCGGTTGTCATACCTGCGCCTATCTTCTTCAAGCGTTGGTACGTTGGATTTCGACGAATCTTATACACATGCCCTGCATGTTCAAAAGTCAATTCTACATAGGTATCCGATCCTTCTTCTGCATATTGACTCACCAACATACTCGGATCACGGAACTTTCCTCCCGCTTTTCCATACAATGCGAATAAGATCGCATCAAAGATTGTTGTCTTACCAGCTCCTGTATCTCCTGTAATTAGATACAAACCGTAGGAATCAAATTGTTCAAAATCAATCTTAACGGTATTGGCATATGGTCCAAATGCCGAAATCGTTAACTGTAATGGCTTCATTCTTTTTCCTCCTCAATCTTCTCTAATACATCGATCACTAACTTCTTCATCGAGTCATTCATCTCCTGGTTATTCTGCTTGGAATAGAATTCCAAACAATACTCCAAGATTGATTTCTCTTTCACATCCGTATTATTCAAGGTTTCTTGTGTCTTGGTGCGGGTATTGTCATAGCGCATTTCCATAATATTTGGATACTTACTCTTTAATTTTGAAAACGCATTTGGAATATCCATCTCATCTTTCAATACTACCGATACATAATCTTCACTACGTTCAGCAGCCATGACATCATCAAACAACCCACTTACCGAACGTAATGTACGTGTTGTTTTAAATGGTAGTCTTTCATATGTGACATTGCCTTTTTCTTTCACATCAATCAATGTGCAATACTT
>JAHHRC010000288.1 GCA_020026035.1 Erysipelotrichaceae bacterium
ATACGCTTCTGCCATACACTCACCATCCTTCCTTCATTATATCAAAAAAGAAGGATACAAACATCCTTCCTAAAAGCCTATTACAGTAAGTTCATTCTTCAAAATCTGATCCATATACAAATGAATCGCCTGTTTCTCAGAATTCGTAAGATTCGGATTCTTTAACGGTAAAGAAATCCCACCATTCTTCATCTTGTACAAACACGTACCTGAGGTAAATGACCCATATAATACATCCTCTAAGGCATCATACACAGGCACATCAACATTCTTCAAAACCGAAGTCAACACACACGAATGCACATCATCATACATACCATCTTCATACTGGTCCATATCGACACCAATCACATAGACTTCATGACCTTTCACATTCCATTCACGTGCTTCTTCAATAACCCCATTTCCAGTCGCTCCTGCAACCGCAAACAAGACACTGCACCCATCCTCATACATCGCTTTGGCAATCTCTTTTCCAGCAAACGGATTGGCAAAGTCATTGGCATAGCGAACATCCACTTCTAAATCCGCATCAATCTCATGCACACCCGACACAAACCCAGATTCAAAATCTTGCACCGCTTCACTTTCCGCACCACCAATAAATCCAACTTTCGTTGAACCCATTTCACTTGCCCGTAAAGCAGCTGTTACACCCGCTAAAAAACTACCCTCATGATTAGCAAACGTCGCCGACTTCACATTCGGTTGATCCACCACACAATCAATCAATAAAAACTTCTGATTCGGATAACGACTCGCCACATAATCCAAAGGCTCAATAAACTGATGCCCCATCAACACAATCAAATCCGTTCCCTCATCCGCAAGCCGGGAAATATCCACAATCGCCATTTGATCATCCATGGTATTAATCGCTTCCATCATATCTTGATCCATACGGAAATCCTTCACAAATTGCTGTACACCAAGCCAAGCCTGTGTATTAAAACAATTCTCGTCAATCCCTGTAATCCAAGTCAAAACCGCAACCTTTAAATTCACATCATCCTTGTGTCTATGCCCCTTACACCCTACTAGATTCAAACTCAAAAGCACCACAAGACACATCTTGGCCCATTTCTTCTCCATATAACCCTTTCCCAAAAATCCCAATAAGACCATAATTATAGCATTCTT
>JAHHRC010000289.1 GCA_020026035.1 Erysipelotrichaceae bacterium
CTCTCTATACAAACGATCTATGAATTACTCATTCCAATCAACGCTTTGTTATATTCTAGCCGTATTCTTACAAGGAATCAAGAATCAATTTCACGATTTACAATTTGATCCAAGCTTTGTTTACGTTTTTCAAAGGCATTTGGCTTCACATGCAATTCTTCACGCAAAAACGTACCAGCTAGTTTTGTATTCACAATGTAATTTGTCAAAAAGACATCCCCAACAAGAATCACAACCATGACAATCAAATTCGTATAGACCCCTGTTTCTAATACCATAAAGACAATGGATGCGAGTAAATACGCAAGTAGAAAGATTCCTAAAAAGATTCCCATACTTGTAAATACATATTTCATTTTCATCTTTCCAAGCTTTGATCTTGGATTCTTTTCTTTTCTAAACATACTGCCATCCTACCATATCAAGAAAAAAATTCCTATAAGAATGTCGCACCATTATCCACTCATTCACCAACACCCAAAAGCTTCTATAGAAAACCAATCTTGAAACCTGTTATACTATCTTCATGAAAAAGAACGAACTAAAACCGTATTTGAACCAATTCATCACCGTAGAAATGAAAGATGGACGCGTCGCATCGGGCTATGTATCAAACCCAGAAGAAGTGATGAACGCCTTAGAAAACACCGAAGTCTTAAAGTTACTAAATGGCATGTTTACGGAAGATTTAAGCCTAAAAGACGTCGAATCCATCCGCCTACAAAACCGCGAAGACACCGTTTCCGTCCCTGTTGTTGGTTTAAAGCCAGGCTATGAAACAAAGAAAACACTTCTTGAAGAAATCGAACAAGACATCGATGCCTACTTAGAACAAGAAAAAATCGAAGATGAAGAACTCAAACAAATCAAAGAAAAAGATGGCTTTGGTAAAGTCATGCTAGATATGAAAGATGAACTCGAAAAAGATTTAAGCGACTTAGATGAAATGCTAGATCTAATCGACAAATCCGAACAATAAAACAACACTTGCGTGTTGTTTTTTAGTCTGCATGTTCCATTCCTAAATGATCATAGGCCTTCTTTGTCGCAACACGCCCTCTTGGTGTTCGATTGATAAAGCCAATCTGAATCAAATATGGTTCATACACATCTTCTAATGTGGT
>JAHHRC010000290.1 GCA_020026035.1 Erysipelotrichaceae bacterium
GTGTTTTAAATGGTGAAAAGAATGGCTATTTGGGCATGTTTGTGTTTGAGAAAGACCGCGTTGTGGATGGGTATAGCAGGCTTCTTAGTGTGCTTATGTATGTTGTGGCATGTGAAGAGGTGTATGATTGTAAGAGTACGTTTGATTTGTTTCGCGTGGTTGTGTTTGGTGTGAATAGTATTGAGCAGTCAGTGTATTACAAGCTTGTAAAGCATTTAGAGTGTGATTTGTTGGAATGTGAAAAGAATACGGATTTGTATCAAGGGTATTTGAGAATGAAGGAATTTGTCTTGTCTTGTAAGAATACGTATACAAAGGAAGTAATGCTTGGTGTATTGGGGCGATTGGTGTTGTATGTAGTTCCATCTTTAGAAAAGGATGGAAGTTCCTTGTATGAAGTGATGAATGGTTTAAGTTTGTCTGAACGGTTACGATATGTTTCGTGGAAGCGTTCTAGTTACGCGGATGAAGGTCGGCATTATACAATGTATTGGAAGATGCTGGATCATCGGTTTACAAGCGATGCGATGGTAGAAGAGTTTTTTGTGGTGTTTTTAAGCATTCAGACAGGTCGCTATGTGAGTGGTAGTGAGATTGAAACGGTGTATCAAGAGGTGCTTGAACAGGCGAAAGATACAGAAGGTGTTTTGGTTTTGATGAATCGCTATGCAAGGTGTTTTAGTGATTTGTATTTAGGATACGTGGAAGATGTGAAGTTGAGACGTGTGTTCCATGATGTTTGTAGGAAAGAGACTTTAGCAATTGCGCCATTTGTTGTGATGATGTATGCCTTTTACTTGCAGAATAAGATGGATCGTATGATGCTTGAAAAATTGTTGCGATTGCTTGATAGCTATGCGACTAGGGCTTTGATTTGTGGTGTGAATATTACGACGTTTATACCGAAGTTGTTGCAAGAAGTGTTGCGGTTTGCGACGAGTAAGAATGTATATGATGTGACGCTATATTTCCTTGTGGTAAAGACAAAGGGAACAGAACTTGCAATGGTAGAAGATGGTAGGTTGAAGGAGCGTTTGTTAAATGCCAATGCGTATGAGATGAATGGGATTCATCATTTGTTGAAGCGGATTGAGGAGTTTGAATCTTGTGTGT
>JAHHRC010000291.1 GCA_020026035.1 Erysipelotrichaceae bacterium
ATTCAATATGGACAAAGAGTTTGGAATTTAGTTGGCACTGATGAATACATTGTGGAAACATCGATTGAAAAGACAGAGGAATTCTTCAAGAGTTTAGGAGCGCCAACTTGTTTTGCGGATGTTGCATTAGGAAAAGAAGCGATTGATGAATTGGTAAATGGATTAGAACGTCACAAAAAAGTGAATCTATCTGAACGTGGTGACTTTGATTTAGTTGAGGCTCGCAAAGTGTACGAAGCAGCTTTATAAGATCGACAATTAGAGTGTAAGATTCGTTTCGCTATACGTAGAACCATAAGTGGATACGTTTGCGATAGATTGAATCTCGAACCTTTCATTATTTAACAGATGATACGAAAAAAACTCAAGAAAACGTGTATTTAAACGCATTTCTTGAGTTTTCGTTTGTTGTATGGGAGTTGGTGTTAGATTAGAGTTTTGATTTTCTTGTTCATACTAGGAACCGAGTAGTAAAGCTTATCTAATCCGAGGTGATAGATGTGTTCTAGTTCGTTTAGAATATTTCCAGCATCATACTCAGCTTCGTAATACACGTTTTGCTTAAGGAAGACTACAAGGTTTTGTAAGGTTTCAAGAATTTCACTTGTTGTGAAGTTTTCGCCAGTTTGATATAGTTTCGTTTCAAGTAAACGTAATAAAAGGAATGCGGTGTAGTTTATGTAGAAGTTTGCGATGAGAGGTTCTTTTGTATCAAAAGAGAAAGGGCGAGATTCAAAGGTTGTGCTTTGATTTCTAAAGTAGTCTTCTACTTGATAGCGTTGTTCCATGATATCTATGATGTCACTTGGATCATCCTTTAAGTTTGTAACTACAGCATAGAAACCAAATAGTTCACGTTCTTTTTCGATACTTTTAAGATCTAAGATACATTCATCTTGTTTTGCTTGTTCAATCTTTCGGTTTTGCACAGCCATTTGGTAATCGTAAACGGCTTTTGAGAAGGTGATAATGATGTTGCATTTCATTTGTGCTTGATCCTTCACTTGGATTGTTTTGCCGTTTTTTAATGTCTTTTCCTTTACGAGTCCTAAGTCGACTTCGTTAACCGCTTCAATGATTTTATAAACTTGAGCTCTTCCAA
>JAHHRC010000292.1 GCA_020026035.1 Erysipelotrichaceae bacterium
TATTTAATGGCAAAGAAAACAGTATTTGTTACTGGCGGTACCGGTAACATGGGCTGGGCAGCAATCCAAGAATTGCTCAAGAAGCCAAATGAAATTAACATTAAGATGCTTGCAAGAAAAAGCGCTAAAAATGAAGAAAAATTAAAACCTTTAATGAGCAAACCTAACGTACAGGTTGTTTGGGGCGATTTTCTTAATTATGATGCTATTCTTGAAGGTGTAACAGGCTCTGACTATGTTCTTCACATCGGTGGTATGGTATCACCTGTTGCTGACTGGAAGCCATATAGAACTCAAAAAACAAACATTGGTGCTGCTGAAAACATTTGTAAAGCAGTTCTTGCTCAGCCAAACGCTGACGATATCAAAGTTTGCTACATAGGTACAGTTGCTGAAACTGGCGGACGTAACTACCCAATCCACTGGGGACGTTGTGGTGACCCTATCAAAGTTTCAATCTATGACCACTACGCTGTATCAAAAGTTGTTGCTGAACGTGTATTCGTTGAAAGCGGAATTAAGAACTGGGTTGTAATGCGTCAATCAGGTATCCTTTATCCTAACATTCTTAAGAACATGGATCCTATCATGTACCACGTTCCTCTTAACGGTGTACTTGAATGGTGTACAGTTGAAGACTCAGGTCGTCTTATGTGCAACCTTGTTACAGAAGATGCTGCTGGTCACCTTGGATCAGACTTCTGGAACCACTTCTACAACATCGGTTCAGGTAAAGAATACAGAGTTTCTAACTATGAATTTGAAGAACTCCTTCTTGGCTCACTTGGTCTTCCAAAACCAGAAAAACTCTTCGAACCAAACTGGTTCATTACAAAGAACTTCCACGGTCAGTTCTATGCTGATGGTGACAAACTTGAAGAATATCTTCACTTCCGTGAAAATCTTCCTATTCGTGATTACTTCGATCGTCTTGCAAGTCAGGTTGAATTCTACTTCAGAATACCAAGATATCTTCCAAAGGGATTAGTTGCTGTATGTGCTAAACCATTCATGAAGAAGATTGCTTCTACTCCAGACTTTGGTACACTTGACTGGGTTGCAAAGAACAACGAAGTTCGTTTAAGTGCTTACTA
>JAHHRC010000293.1 GCA_020026035.1 Erysipelotrichaceae bacterium
CAAGGCGTGCTGTTATTTCGAAGGTAATTGTTGTATTCCCGGATGAAGAACAACGGCAAGTTGCGATTCAATATGATGAGATTGTTGGTGTTGGCTTATTACCAGCGAGTGATTTTGAAACGAGCATTGGCTTTGATGGGTTTAAGGATGCAGTGTTGAGAAAGGAAAATGAATGAAGGAATTAGTTGAGATTGTAAAAGAAACTGTAGTTGCAAAACAGGGTCAGGATGTGGTTGTGATTGATTTAGAGCACACAAATCCATTTAGTGATTACTTTGTGATTGCAACGGCATTGAATGCAAAACATGCGGAAGGATTGGCGAAGGCTGTGATTGATGAAGTGCTTGCAAGTGGCTATGAATTCCGCTGTAAGGAAGTGGATGAGAAGTCGAGTTGGGTCCTTGTGGACTTTAATGGTGTGATTCTACACGTGTTTACGAGTGACGCACGTGCGATGTATAAGCTTGAAAAGCTTTGGGGTGATCACCCAGTTGAGTTTGTAATGGACTAAGTGGTTTGAAAGAGTCGATTGTTTCGGCTCTTTTTTAAATAGGCAAAAAGAAAATCAGGTCGTTTGACCTGATCTATTGGAGTGGTTCGGCAATGATTTCATCGTCTTGGCTATTTACATATAAGCCGTTTTTGATGAGCCATTGTTTGACGTTGATTTCATTGAGTGGTTTCTTTGCGGTCCATTCCAACGCGTTTTCAATGAGGATGTGGTCATCTTCGACTTTACAAGCTATGAGTGCTGGTGTTGAGGAGACGTGCCATTCTTCTTTGAGTTGGTTGGTGTTTGGACGGTTTTCTAAGTCCGTAACATCTACGTATTCCAATAAGTCTTGGAAGCGTGAGTTGGTGTCTTTTTCAAGTGGGTTGAGTACGTTGTATTGTAGGTACTTTGAGTTATCATCGTTTTCAGAATAGAAGACGAAGTAATGAATCGCACTTGATCCTGAACTTAGGGTGTATTGCATTAAGGTATCGTAATCGAGGCCACTGTTTTTGTCTTCGAATTCTGACACCGTTAACATGGATTTATCTGGTTCATTGGCTTTGTATCCGACGATTGCGATGGAATATGCAAGTA
>JAHHRC010000294.1 GCA_020026035.1 Erysipelotrichaceae bacterium
GTGATAAAATAAGCCAATTCTTAAACAATGCTTCTGAACGAATTGAGTTTAGAGGGAAGCAAATGGTTGCTGAGTTAAAGAAGGTAAACGGACAAAAGGGGTAAGTGATGAGTGAAACAGAAATGATGGCAGAGTTAGAAGAATCGATCGATGATGTTAGTAAGGCTACTGTGAAGGTCAAGAAGTTTGCTGATCAAAAAGAATTTATTAGGTATTACGATACCGAAGAGAATCATTATAAGGTCAGATGTAGGATTAAAAAGATTCTTCAAAATAAGGTGAGTAATGATGAAATTGTTGATGATGTAGCTAATGAGATGGTTGGTGAGTTTAAAATCATCTTAGGTAACTATGACTTTTCACAAGAAAAACTTGAACAAGCAACTGAATTCTTCAATGAGAAGTTCTTTTGGTCATTTGTTTGGACGACATTGTCGTTTAAGGCGAATAAGGCATTGTTAGGATATCTATATCATGGGATGGTGATGAAAGGAACAGAAAAGATTGAAATGGAAACTGACGTAGAAACTATTCTTGAAAAGGCAAAGAAGAATAAGAATTTACTACCTAAAAAAAGTCAACAGCGTGTTGCGGCTATATATCATTACTTGTATCTTTTGTCCGACCGTGACCATCCAATTGAAGCTGAAAAGCTGTATGACTATTTCTTGTGTAAAACAACTGAGAAAAAGCGTACGTTAAGAGAATCGATTGACGAGATTATTGAATATGAGAACAAGCTTGGTGTAAATCATCGAAGAATACACAAAGAGAAGAAAGGGACTTCGTATACGTATTACTTTGACCATCTATTATCGCAAGGGGATATGTATAAGGTGTTTGATTCAATCATTTGTAGTAGTCGCTTGGATGAAACTTCAAAGAATGAACTTGTTACAAAGTTAAGTACATTACCCTATATATCATCGGTAGACTTTTATCAACAGCTAACAAGTGAACTATCGTATTCTTATTCATTAGATGCGATGCAAGTCGTATCAAGGCTTGATGGAGAGTCTTCTTCGAAGCTATATGACATTGTGTATCAAAATCTATCGATTCTAATTAAGTCGATTGTGTGTGACTCTA
>JAHHRC010000295.1 GCA_020026035.1 Erysipelotrichaceae bacterium
AGAGGATTTGAAACGACCATTTCTTGCCTATGGTGTGAAGGATGAAGATATTTGTATTTTGAATACGTTTTGTGAAACGTATGAGAGTTGTAAGAAAAAGATCGATGATAGTGATGTTGTATTCATTGTTGGAAGTGATGCGAATGATGTCATGGATGGGATTCTTGATTTAGGAATTGAGGATGTGTTACGTAGTTATGATGGAACGATGATTGGGGCAAGTGCTGGGGCACTTGTACAAATGGATCGGTTTATGAGTGAAGATGGCTATCGGGAAGGATTAGGTGTTGTGTCTGGGATTGATTTAGACGTTCACTACGAAGAAAATGAATTCCATTTGAAACGGATTATTGATTCCTTAGAAACTGCCTATGATCAGATTTTGATTGTAAAAGACAAGGGAGGCATTCTTGTAAGTGGTGTGCAGGTGGAATTTATTGGGGATGCATTTGTTTTTGATGTAACGCAATTAGATGAGATCTATGAAGCGTACAATACGTATCTTATGTAGTTGTTGTTGCATTGTATTGCTATACCTTTTATAATCAATGCATAAAGCGTTTACGAAAAGACTAGTACTTACTTATGTAAGGTCATTAGAGAGGAATACATGTGCTGAAAGTATTCTGGCTGATGCGGGTAAGGAATTCACTTTTCTAGTGGGACTAATCCTCTCCGGGTCATTCCGTTAACAATGAATTAAGGTGTAAGCTTTTTGCTTGAACTAGGATGGTACCGCGTATTTACGTTCCTGGATGATGGAACGTTTTTTATTTTATGGAGGGTAATATGGAAACGAATAAAATTGAACTTGTACAACAAGAAGCGTTAGTTGCGATTGAACAAGCAAATGATTTAGATACCTTACAACAAGTTCGCATTCAATACTTAGGGAAAAAGGGAAGTATTCAGGCATTGATGTCTCTTATGAAGACATTAAGCAAAGAAGAAAAACCTGCTTTTGGTCAAATGGTGAATGTGTGTAAGGATACAGTCACAAAGGCTTTAGAAGAAAAGCTTGCTGTATTAAATGAACTTGCAATGAATGAAGCGATGGCAAATGAGAAATTAGATATCACATTGCCAGC
>JAHHRC010000296.1 GCA_020026035.1 Erysipelotrichaceae bacterium
GGGGCTTGTGTTGCCCGTAAGCTTGCCGAAAACAATCAAAAAGTCTTAGTGTTAGAACGAAGAAATCACATTGGTGGAAACGCCTATGATTTCATCGATGAAAATAACGTTCGAAGACATGAATATGGTCCTCATATCTTCCATACGAATTCGAAAGAAGCCAAAGAATTCCTAAGCCAATTCACCGATTGGTATGCCTATGAACATCGCGTACTTGGCTATGTTGAAGAGAAGTTTGTACCAATTCCATTTAACTTAAAATCGATTGAAATGATCTTTGAAGAAGACAAAGCCAATCGTTTAAAAGACGCGTTAATAAAAGCGTATGGTATGGAGAGTAAAGTTCCAATTCTAAAACTAAGAGAAAACGAAAATCCGGAAATTCAAGAATTAGCGGACTTTATCTATGAACATGTCTTCCAATACTACACCATGAAACAATGGGGTCTTACTGTGGAAGAAATTGATCCAGCTGTTACCGGAAGAGTACCTGTATTTGTAAGTTACGATGATCGTTACTTCCAAGACGAATTCCAATGCATGCCAAAAGATGGCTATACCGCAATCTTTGAACGCATGTTAGACCATGAAAACATTGAAGTACAACTCAATGTCGATGCCTTAACACGCATCAACGTAGATCCAAATAAGAAACAAGTATTCTTTGATGGACAAGAGTTCGATGGCTTACTTGTATATACAGGAATGGTTGATGAATTATTGCAATACTCCTTAGGAGAATTGTCTTATCGTTCCTTAGAGTTTGATGTGCAAAGTAAAAAGGGGACCTACCAACAAACGGCAACGGTAAACTATCCAACGCCAGTTCAGCAACATCCATTCACTCGAATTACCGAATATAAGTGGATGATGGAAGAAATGGTAGAAGACACAACGATTTGTGTGGAATACCCATATGCTTATACAAAAGATGGAGAAAAAGGAAATGTTCCATATTATCCAGTCTTTACCGATACAAGTAAGGCACAATACGAAGCGTATGTAAATGTTCTAAAGCCAATGCAAAACGTTGTCTTATTAGGACGTCTTGCCGAATATCGTTACTACAACATGGACGCGAT
>JAHHRC010000297.1 GCA_020026035.1 Erysipelotrichaceae bacterium
GTAATCTTCTTTTCTTTGTATTACTACAAGGGAAGGTTGTTGATTATGCCTATGTTATTGGACTTGTTGTATTTGTGTATGCAAGTAGTAAGGTAACGACTAAGAAGTGGCAATTTGTGACTTCTTTGATTGTGGTTGTTTCTGGTCTTTGTTTTTACAAGTATGCTGGGTATTTTACTAGTGAAAGAATCTTGATGCCACTTGGGCTTTCGTTTTATAGCTTTAAGGCGATACGTTATCTTGTAGATGTGTACCAAAAGAAAATTGATGCGAAGAATCTTTTTGAAGTATTTGATTATATTTGTTTCTTTCCAAGTTTCTTAGCTGGACCAATCCATAAGACAAAGGCGTTTTTTGAAGAGTTAGAAGTACCTATGGTGTTTGATTACCATGATCAAAAGAATGGCTTTGTACAAGTATTCTTTGGGTTGTTTGAAAAGTTAGTCATTGCCGACGCGTTTTATCAGTACGTTGTAGTCTTTTTACACAATGAGACATTAACGGGTTGGTATGTAGTGATTGGTGTATTTGTATATGCAATGCAAATCTACACGGACTTTGATGCCTATAGTAACGTAGCCATTGGTACGGCAAGAATGCTTGGGATTCACTTAGAACGAAACTTCCATACGCCATATTTAGCATGGAATATCAAAGACTTCTGGAGAAGATGGCATATAAGTCTATCGACTTGGTTAAAAGAATACATTTATATACCGCTTGGAGGAAACCGCAAGGGAAGACTTCGGAAGCATTTCAATGAACTAGTTGTATTCTTAGTGAGTGGTATTTGGCATGGATCTACGATGATGTTTGTGATTTGGGGTCTAGGACATGGATGCTTAACGATTGTTGAAGATCGAATGAATGACTTCATAAAGAACAAATATGTACGTGCACTCTTTGTGCCATTGAATTTTGTTTTGGTAAGTATTCTTTGGGTATTCTTCCAAGCAAACTCAATGGAACAAGCTTTATCGGTATTTACAAGAATGAAGGATGTGTCTACTACATTTACGTATGAAGCGGTAGGTTTAACGTTGAATGAGTTTTATTGGTTATGGATTCTTGTAG
>JAHHRC010000003.1 GCA_020026035.1 Erysipelotrichaceae bacterium
GTTATGGGTATTTAACTTAACTTTTTTCATCTTAAATTATACAAATAAATCGCCCGTACTGTTTTTTTTTTTTTGAACATTTAGTACTATATATGTGGTTAGAGCTAGTTAATGCTTTATACCTATATTTTTGATGCGGCTGATTTTCTTTCGAACTTAAGTCGAATCAGCTCGTTAAAAATTCTTAAATTTAAGGAAAGGAAACGAACATGAAAAAATTATTCGGTGCAATACTAGCATTTTCTCTAGTATTCCCAACAATGAATGTGTACGCAACAGAAGGTGACCAAGTGCCACCATCACCAGCAACACCAACTGTTGAACCAGCAGATGGTCCAAAAGAACCAGCTCCAGGACCTAAGACACCTGCAGAATCTGAAGAACCTGCTGGAGAAGTTCCTGCAGATAAGCAAGGTGAAACTCCAGAAGGCGGTGCTGAAGCAGCTAAACCAGCTAAACCAGCTGAAAATGCAGAAGGTGAAGCAGCTCCTGCTGAAGGCGAAACTCCAGCTGCAAAAGATGAAAAGAAAGAAGAAGCTGCACCTGCTGTAGACGAATCTGCTGCTGGCGAAAAGAAGGAAGAACCTGCAGCTCCTGCTGGAGAAAAAGAAAATGCTGAAGCTCCTGCTGGCGAGAAAGCAGAAGTAGAAGAAGATAAGAAAGCTGATAAAGAAGAAGTATCAGACAAAAAAGAAGCTGAAGAAGAAAAGAAAGAAGAAAAAGCCGAAGATAAAGCAGTAGAAAAAGATTCCGACGTTAACTTTATCAAGGTTACAGACTCAATCAACAAAGGAGTTCCTAGTATTTCAATTCAACAAGATAGTATGTCAACTTCATTTGTCAAAGTATCTGACGTTGAAGGAACTCTTTTAGAAGCGTACGAAGTAAAAGGATCAGTACAATTAGGATTAAATACATTTAATAATGTTGCTCTAGATCCATATATTGGACATACACTACGTATTAGTGTAAACGATGATGTATTCAAATTCGTAGTTACACCTATTGAAAATAATAACTTTAGAGTATCTATTTTCTCAGTTTCAAATGATGGAACTGATTTAAAGAATGATAAAGATACACTTGTAAGTTCCGATATTATCAATGGAAGAACTCTAACTTATGCGCCTATTAAGTTAGAAACTCCAAGTTCACTTGTTAGCAAAGTTTCATATGTTATAAATTCAGCTGTACTAGAATCTGCAATCGATTCTTATAAAGACAAAGATCAAATCAAGGTCTTAAAACAACAATTACCAAACGCAAAGAAAATTACACGTTCTATCAAGAGAACAAAAGTTGATGTTTCAACTCTTTCACAAAATGATTATCCATACGTGAAGAACTATGCTTCAAAGGCTAAAGATCAATATCAACTATTCGACATTACACATTTCGTTACAGTTGATGACAATGCACCAGTTGCGATTTCTGAACCATATGTAATTGGACTTGAAAATGCATATGTATCAATTCCTCTATCAGAGTTGAATTTCCCAGCACTTAAAGATGGTTATAAGCGTAGTTACACTGTATTACACGACAATCACAAAGGTGGTCTACATACACTTCCTGCACATGTATCAGATGGATACTTAGTATTCCAAACAAGCAGCTTCTCTCACTTCATCGTTGAATACAAAGATGAACTAATTGTGAAACCTGCTGCAGCAAATGCAGGAGCTAAAACTGTATCTACTAAGAATAATTCAGCTAGCACAGGTGTCCATGTTCAACCACATCCAGCTCCAGAAGGTGCTGTGTGGAATCCACTAACAGGACTATTCGATGCTAAGCCTGGTTACAAGTGGGATGATGCCAAACAAACATTTGTACGTGATGGTTCTGTAAGCCGTATCCCAAGCACAGGTGATGAAGGTCTAAACCTATACATCGCAATGCTTGTTGCTGGTATGGTAGCTGTTGCTAGTGCATCTTACAAACTAGTACAATCCAAGCATTAATGAAATTTCTATAGACTTAAGTTCACTAGACTGACTGTTCAAAACGGTCAGTCTTTTTATATTAGATTGTTTTGAGTTTTATGGATTCAGAAAGCTAACTTTATTGTATGACAAGCTAGTTCGGCAAACTACATCTGCGGTCATATGACCACAATTTCATTGACAGAAATGATAAAAATAGCTATTATATTCATAACTTAATGGAGGTGACTAAGTGAGTTCTAAAGCTAGTGTACTAGATATTAGAAATTTTCTTACCACTGCAAAGACCTTGATGGCTATAGGAAATTATGACTTTGTGCCAAGGAGAAAGAATATGCAGGCCTTAGCAGCACATGGTCTTTCAATTATGGATGCGAAGTCAGAAATATTATCTCTTGTAGTTGCCGATTATTACAAAGGTCCTAAGAGAGACCTAGATCCAAGTAGACCAGGCGATATTTGGGAATTTAAGAAAATGGTTGATGGAGAACAATTCTACGTGAAACTAAAAATTGTGCAGGTAAATGGGAGAGATATCCTTAAAATCATTGGCTTTCATGAAGACGATTTTGTTTAGGAGAGGAGGTTTTCAATGAAAAAGTATTGTGAAGAGTGTGGAAAAGAAGTTGAGACAAAAGTGATTTCAAAGAAAGAAATATTTAAAGTTCTTGGTGAAGATATTGAGATTCAAGCCCAGGTACTTGTATGTGCTGATTGTGGTGAAGAGTTCTATTGTGAAGAATTAGATAATGCTACATTAATAAATGCCTATAACGAATACAGAAAAAAACATAAACTGCTTCTTCCTGAAGAAATAAAGCAAATTAGAGAACTCTACGGCTTAAGTCAAAGAAGTTTTGCTAAACTTCTTAATTGGGGCGATAAGACGATTCATAGATATGAGAATGGTTCAATTCAAGACAAGGCGCATAATAGTTTATTACTGTTTTTACGAAATCCCGAAAATTTGAAAGTTTATCTCTCGGAGAACGAACATTCACTTGATGAAAAACAGTTGTCTAAATTATTAGAAATTGTAAGCAAACTAATTGGAGAAAAGGATAAAGAACATGCTTGTAAGTTCTTGGATTTGTATATTTCCAGCAGTCCATCTATTAATAATGGTTTTAAAAGTTTTGATTACGAAAAATTTGGGGCGATGGTTGTATTTTTTGCAAGTAAAGGAACAGACTTGCTAAAGACTAAATTAATGAAATTATTGTACTATTCAGATATGATTTTTTATAAAGAAAATTGTGTTTCGATTTCGGGAGTGGAATATGTACATTTACCATATGGTCCAGTTCCGGATAAATTTGATTTATTATTTGGAAAATTAGAAGCAGATCAAATTGCTCACATTGAAGTAGAATTTGATGGTTTATATGAACGCCATAAAGTGTTGCCAGATAGCGATGACTTTTTTGAGATTTTAACAGATGAAGAAATTGATGTTCTCGAACGCGTTTACAACAAGTTTAAGAGTTTTGGTTCTGTTGAAATTTCGAATTACTCACATAAGGAAAAAGGTTATTCTTCAACCTTACCAAAAGAAATAATTTCATATTCATACGCTGCAGATATTGAGCTAGATTAGTAATAGTTTATTATGGTGCTCAAAATATTATGCAGTCAAAATCTTAAAATTGAGAATCACACTTTCTGAACATATAGTGAGTGTGATTCTTTTAATTGTAAGATGGTTTTACTTTTCGATGACAAAACTGGTTCGTTTTAAGTTGCCATTTCTGGCTACATTTATCATGACGCTAACACCTATTAAGAGATACCTAAAAGGGAAACAGTTGTTGTGGATTATTGAATATTGTGAGTTAAATTGAGGTTGTTTTTAGACTTTCCCACAGTTATCCACATAATTGTGGGAAAGTCTTTATTTTGATTTTAAACAAGTTTCTCACAGTGTGAAAAACACCATTTTCCACATATGTTGAAAACTGTGGGTTTCAATTTTATGCCGATAATTATGCTGATTTTGAGTGTTTATAATTTGTTAACAATCAAATTCAATGTAGGGGTTTCCAACATTCTCCACAGTGGATAAAATTGTGGGTATATATTCCACATCAATATCCACACATAAAGTTGTGGAATCCTGTGGTAAACGTTACGAAGTCCTTATATAGCCTTAATAATGCGGTATTCTATACTGTGGAAAACATGTGGAGAGTTGTTTTTACACTAGATTTTATCCACATGAACCCCTAAAATAGAAGTGCGCTGTTTTCCCACAGTGATCTAAGGAGTATATAAAAATGAATCATGGTAAAGATCAGTACCTGATTACGTGTTGGGATCGGATACTACAATATTTGGTTACGAATCATATCGTTGAACCAGAAATCGTAGATGGCTTCTATAGGGATGCATATCTCTATGAATTCAATGAACAGAAGGCAATCATTGCTTGTCCTAATATCATTGCGACACAAATCGTGTCTGAAGAAAAACAAACCTTCCAATCTATCTTTATGGAACTGTTTGGCTTTGATAATCCTATTGAAGTTGAAGTTACTCGTATTTCTGAATTAAGGTCGAGGAAACCAAAACCCGTTGTGCAACCGGTGGATACCGTTGTCCAACAACCAACACTGGATGGATTTGAATCCATGCCAATACAACCTGATCGTACTTTTCAAAACTTTGTAAAAGGCGATTGTAACCGCGAGTCGCAAGTAGCTGCTTTAGCTTGTGCGCATAATCCAGGTAAAAACTACAACCCTTTATTCATTTACGGTAATTCAGGACTTGGTAAAACCCATTTGTTGATGGCCATTGGTAACTACGTAAAGAATAAATATCCAAATATGAATGTCTATTACATTGAAAGTTTGAAGTTTGTGGAAAAGGTAGTACAAGCCATTCAAACAAACCAGATTGAAGCCTTTAAGAGGTATATGTGTAACCAAGATCTCTTATTGATTGACGACATTCAATTCTTGGCTGGTAAGGAAAAGTCACATGAAGTTTTCTTTACCATTTACAACGAACTTGTAAACAATAAAAAACAGATCTGTATTGCCTCAGATCGTCAGCCAAAAGATATCAAAGGTCTTGAAGCTCGTTTGATTTCTAGATTCTCAAGTGGATTATCCGTTGGTATTGATACCCCAGAATTTGAAACTTCCTTAGCAATTCTACGTATGAAGGTTAAGGGGACGGGTATTGATGAAAGTGAGATTGATGATCGTGGGCTTGCTTATATTGCAAGTAATTTCAACAGTAATGTAAGAGACTTAGAAGGTGCTTTAAATCGCGTCATGTTCTTTGCGATTAACTTTGCCGACCCACAAGACAATGTGGATGGGGTCATTTCCTTTGAAACAGTTTGTACGGCATTAAAAGCACAGACTTCCACATCTTCTACCATTCAAGAAGGGGAAGAAGTTACGGATGATAAAATTATTACAACCGTAGCGGAATACTATGGTCTTACAAAACAACAAATTGTTGGAAAATCTCGTACTCGTAACATTGCCAACGCAAGACATATTGCGATTTACCTAAATCGTAAGCTTCTTGATCTACCTTATGTTAAAATAGGTGATAAGTTTGGTGGTCGAGATCATTCCACAATCATTTCAAGTTGCACAAAGGTCGAAAAATTATTAAAACAAGACCCAGCATTTACACGTGCAATCAATGATATTAAGAAATTACTCAACTCCTAACTTTCAACAGTTCTCAACATATTACACACATAGAAAAAATGGGTGATTGTATGGACAATAAGCCAATATCAGAACTTACCCACACTTTCCACACCCTTAATAGTAATAAATCTTTTAAATACATATATATGGGCGATTAAAAATCGCTCATCAAATTAAATCTCGGAGGCGAACATGAACGATTTAAAATTCCAAATCAACAAAGACAAATTCTATGCCGCATTACAAATTGCATCACGAGCTATTTCTTCCAATTCACCAGTACCAGCTTTAGCAGGTATTAAAGTTGAAGCGACAGAAACAGAATTAAAGATTACAGGTTCTAATGCAAGCATTACAACATTCGTAAGTCTTTCCAATGAAAAGATTGACAACTTAGATCTATACATTGAAAGACCAGGTGTCATTGTCTTAGACGCAAAGTATCTATTAGACATTGTACGTAAGATGGACTCCATGGTTATGACTGTGGAAATCATTGACGGTACATTAATCCAATTCCTTGGTAATAAAGCAAACTTCAAAATGAATGGATTCCAACCATCTAGTTATCCACCAAGTGATTCGATGATTCCTACTACGGTATTCGATATTGAAACAGCAATCTTTAAAGAAGCGATTGAACAAACCATCTGTGCGGTTAGTACAAAAACAGAAAGACCTGTTCTAACGGGTCTTAACTTCAATGCCGATGGTGAACAATTAGTCATCATCGCAACAGACTCATTCCGTCTTGCACGTAAGACATTATGTCTACAAACAACACCATTCAACATTACAGTTCCAGCGAAGGTGTTAAGTGAAGTTCGTTCTGTCTTTGAACACGATGAAACAATCCACATTTCCTTAGATTCCAAACACATTAAATTCGAAAGTGAAAACATGTGGATTCTTGCACATCTTCTAGAAGGTGGATTCCCAAATGTTGGACGTTTGGTTCCAACCCAATTCAGTGATGAACTGATCATGGATAAGATTCCTCTCATGCAATCGATTGACCGTGCTTCGATTTATAAAACAGACAGTGTTACAAATATCTGTTTAACAATCGATAGTTCTGAACACATTGAAATCACATCGAAAGACAAAGAAATTGGATCCTTCAAGGAAGACTTGTCTGCAATTCAATTTGAAGGTAATCCATTCAAGGTTACATTTGCAGCGCATTACTTAAGAGATGCAGCGAAGGCCTTTAAGTCTGATCACATTCGTTTACAATTCACTGGTCAATTTACACCATTCATCGTAACCGAAGAAAATGGGGATGGATCACTTCTTCAATTGATTCTTCCAGTTCGTACTAGCGACTAATTTTAACTAAGATACTTAGGTTTTCTAGGTATCTTTTTTATTTGTGAGCGCTATCAAATTTCATGTTAAATCGTGCACAAGAAAACAAAAAAATAATCCACTTTAAAACAAGCAAAACCGCCAATTTAAGGCATTTTTATGCTATAATGGTAGAGGTAATCAACATACGTGAAAGAAGGCGACAAGGATGAGTAAAATCACAACAGAATATATCACTCTGCAGCAGTTTCTAAAGCTAGAAAACTTCGCATCAACAGGTGGAGAAGCAAAGATTCTTTGCAAAGAATTAGACATTGTAGTCAATGGCGAAAAAGAAAACCGCAGAGGAAAGAAATTACGTCCAGGCGATGTAATTTGTGTTGAAGGTAATACATTTACAATTGAATGATTGTAAAAGAACTACATTTAAGAAACTTTCGGAACTACCAAGATGAGCATGTCGTATTCGACAAAGATTTAAACATCTTCTACGGCCAAAACGCCGAAGGGAAGACAAACCTATTAGAAGCTTTGGTTTATCTCTCTATGACGCGTTCTCATCGTGTCAGTGACGAAAAAAAATTGATTCGTAATGGTGCACCCTTTGCAAGCATTACAGCCATCTATGAAGATGAAATGGGTGACCATCGAATCGAAGCAATTATTCACAATAAAGGTAAGACACTGCTTGTGAATCGCAACGTGATACAAAAAAGCAGTTCTTTTTTAGGCCTTTTGAATGTTGTGGTGTTTTCTCCGGATGATTTATCCATCTTCTTAGATGCCCCAAAAGAGCGTCGAAGACTTATGGATCAAGAAATTACGAAGATCTCAAAGAAGTATCTGCATAGTCTTTCACAATATCAATTGTTATTAAAAGATCGAAATGCATTACTAAAATCAAATCAAGTCGATATTGCACTCCTATCCATCCTAGATGAAAGAATCATCCAGGAAGAAGTTGTTATTATCGAATGTCGTCGTGCCTTTGCGGCGCGTATGAACCCTTACATCCAACAATACTTCCACCACCTGTATGGGGAAGATTTGCATGCAAGTGTTCAATATGTGTGTATGAGTCAATCAAAGAATGAATTCTTATACCAAGACTTAAAGCGACAATATGAAGAATGCCGAAAAAAGGATATGGAAAATCGTTTTACTTCCATTGGCATTCATCGTGAAGATTTGATTTTTCAACTCAATAACGAAAACGTCATCTATTCTTCCAGTCAGGGACAAAAACGAATGATTATGTTGGCCTTCAAAATGGCCCTTTTACATTTCATCGAAGATGCGACAAAGAAAAAAGCCGTCTTATTACTCGATGATGTGTTGAGTGAATTAGATGAAACACGACAAAAGAAATTGCTAAACATGTGTGGCAATCAATACCAATGTTTGATTACAACAACGAATATACCCCACTACATACAACATACGAAAAAACAAACGTATCTTGTACAACGTGGAACAATACAAAATGGAGGTAAAAGATGAGCGAGTTAAATCAAGAATTAGAAGTGAATGAAGAAGCTTTTGACCAAACAGTTTCATCCAGTCATGAATATACCGACTCCGATATCCAAGTCCTAGATGGCTTAGAAGCGGTTCGAAAAAGGCCTGGTATGTATATTGCGTCAACGTCAAGCAAAGGTCTACACCACTTAGTGTGGGAAATTGTAGATAACGGAATTGACGAAGCAATGGCCGGTTATGCAACAACCATTACCGTTACAGTCGATGATCAAAACATCATCACCGTAAGCGATGATGGACGTGGTATGCCAACTGGTATCAATGAAAAAACAGGAAAGTCCACAATCGAAACCATCTTCACGGTATTACATGCCGGTGGTAAGTTCGGTGGTGGAGCCTATAAAGTATCCGGTGGTCTTCACGGGGTAGGTGCTTCCGTAGTAAACGCCTTATCCACGTTCTTAGAAGTAACCGTATACCATGATGGAAAGGTGTATTTCATTCGTTTTGAAGACGGTGGAAAACCTGTCGCTCCATTAAAAGTCATTGGTGAATGTGATCCAAGCAAACATGGATCAACGGTACGCTTTAAAGCCGATGGGGAAATCTTTAAAGAAACAACCATCTACTCTCATGAAGTACTAAGAGACCGTCTACGCCAGATTGCCTTCTTAAACAAAGGCATCCGTCTTGAATTCATCGATGAAAGAGAATCCGACGAAGCGAAGAAACACTATGTCTTCCACTATGAAGGCGGGGTTGCCGAATACGTTAAGTTCTTAAATAAAAATAAATCCGTTCTTCACGAAGACACGATCTACTGTGAAGGACATGACCAAGGAATTGAAGTGGAAGTCGCTGTTCAATACAACGATGACTACAACGCAAAAGTCTATTCCTTCTGTAACAACATCAATACAGCTGAAGGTGGTACACACTTACAAGGATTTGATTTAGCAATTAACCGTGTGATTAACCGTTACGCAAGAGAAAATGGCTTCTTAAAAGACAAAGAAGACAACTTATCCACAGACGATGTGAAGGAAGGTGTAACAGCCGTTATCGCCGTAAAACACCCAGATCCACAATACGAAGGACAAACCAAGACAAAACTTGGAAACTCCGAAGTACGTAAGATCGTTTCCGATATCTTTGGCCGTCAGTTAGAAACATTCCTAATGGAAAATCCTGACCAAGCTAAGATCATCATGGAAAAAGCCACAATGGCTTCGAAAGCACGTCTAGCAGCGCGTAAAGCACGTGAATTGACACGTCGTAAGTCCGCTCTTGAAGTATCTTCTTTACCTGGTAAACTTGCCGATTGTTCGTCAAAAGACGCAACTGTATCGGAAGTATACTTAGTCGAAGGGGATTCCGCCGGAGGTTCGGCTAAACTCGGGCGTGATTCTCATTTCCAAGCCATTCTTCCTTTAAGAGGTAAAATCTTAAATGTTGAAAAAGCAAGACAACACAGAGCTTTTGAAAACAACGAAATTCGTTCCATGATTACAGCCTTTGGTTGTGGTTGCTTGAATGAAATTGACTTAGAAAAGCTACGCTATCATAAGATCGTCATCATGACCGATGCCGACGTCGATGGAGCACATATTCGAACATTATTACTTACATTCTTCTACCGTTACTTAAGACCAGTTGTGGAAAATGGCTATGTATACATTGCCCAACCACCACTCTTTAAAGTACAACGTGGACAGGCTGTACGTTATGCGTATACAGATCGTCAATTAGAAGCGATTAAAGCGGAATTTGGCAATAACTATAAGATTCAACGATACAAAGGTTTGGGTGAAATGGACCCAGAACAGCTTTGGGAAACAACCATGGATCCAGCAAACCGTACACTACTTCAAGTATCGATTGAAGATGCCATTGAAGCCGATGAATGCTTCAACATGTTAATGGGTGAAGAAGTAGAACCACGTAAGAACTTCATTGTCGACAATGCAAACTTTGTCGAAAACCTAGATATTTAAGGAGGTAGTCATGAGCAACGATAATCATGAATTTAACGCTGATCAATTTGATCATGGAACCATATTACAAAGAGATCTAGCAGAGGAAATGCGCAAAGACTTCCTTGAATACTCAATGTCCGTCATTGTCGCAAGAGCCTTGCCAGATGTAAGAGATGGAATGAAACCAGTTCACCGCAGAATTCTTTATGCGATGAATGATATGGGCATCGTGTCTGACAAACCACACCGTAAGTCAGCACGTATTGTTGGTGAAGTCATCGGTAAATACCACCCACACGGTGATAGTGCCGCCTATGAAACAATGGTTCGTATGGCCCAAGACTTCAGCTACCGTTATCCACTTGTTGACCCACATGGAAACTTTGGGTCAATCGATGGTGACTCGGCAGCCGCAATGCGTTATACCGAAGCCCGCATGAGCAAAATTGCCATGCAACTAGTAAGAGATATTAATAAGCAAACAGTAGACATGGTAGATAACTACGATGGGGAAGAAAAAGAACCAGTCGTACTACCATCCAGATTCCCAAACCTAATCGTCAATGGATCAAGTGGTATTGCCGTTGGTATGGCCACAAACTGTGCACCACATAACCTAAGTGAAACCATTGATGCATGTATTGCCGTATTAGAAAATCCGGATATGGACGTTATGGAACTAATGAAGTATCTAAAAGGACCAGACTTCCCAACCGGGGCATACATCATTGGTCGTTCCGGAATTCATTCTGCCTATGCCAAAGGAAAAGGTTCCATTGTTATGCGTGCCAAGAGTGAAGTAGACCAACTTGCAAATGGAAAACCACGTATTATCATTACGGAAATCCCGTACATGGTAAACAAAGCAAACCTTGTGGAAAAGATTGCTCAATTAGTACGTGATAAAGAAGTGGAAGGAATTACCGACTTACGCGATGAGTCGAATATGAAAGGAATTCGTATTGTCTTAGAATTACGAAAAGACATTCAACCTGAAGTATTGCTCAATCACTTGTACCGTAAGACGGCACTACAATCCACATTTGCAATCAATAACGTCATCCTTGTGGATGGTGTTCCTCGTTTATTACCAATGAAGGACATCATTCAAGGATACTTAGACTTCCAAAACGAAGTCATTATTCGTCGTACGAAGTTCGACTTAAAGAAGGCCGAAGACCGTGCCCATATCTTGGAAGGATTACGAATTGCGGTAGACAACATTGATCGTATTATTGCGATTATTCGTTCCTCAAAAGATCCAAATGAGGCAATGAGTCGCTTGATGGAAGAATTCGCTTTAGATGAAATCCAATCACGTGCCATCATTGACATGCAATTACGTCGTCTAACCGGTCTAGAACGCGATAAGATCGAAGAAGAATACCAAGGCTTATTGGTAATCATCAAAGACTTAAAGGACATTCTAGAACGTCCAGAACGCGTAAAACAAATCATTACGGAAGAACTCTTAGAAATCAAAGAAAAGTTCGGCGATGATCGTCGTTCGGAAATCATCGATGCACCATCCGAAATGAATGATGAAGACTTAATTCCAGAAGAAAATGTCATTATCTCCATTTCCGAAAGTGGCTATGTAAAACGTCTTCCAAGTGATACCTATCGTGTTCAAAAACGTGGTGGAAAAGGAAAGCTTGGAATGAATCTAAACGAAGATGACAACATCTCTCAATTCATTTCCATGAGTACCCATGACCATCTATTAATCTTTACATCTGCTGGTCTTGTATACCGTCTAAGAGGCTTTAACATCCCTGAATATTCACGTACTTCAAAGGGAATTCCAATCATTAACTTGATAGAAATCGCCAAGGATGAAAAGGTTATGGCACTTGTACCGTACTCTAAGAACGATGACGCAAACTTTGTCTTCTTCGTAACGAAGAAAGGTATCGTAAAACGTACCTCTGTCAAAGAATTTGAATTAATTCGTTCCAATGGTAAACGCTGCATCACGCTAGATGACGATGACCAAGTCGCATTTGTACGTCTTACAAATGGCGAAGGCGATATCCTTTTAGGAACAAATAAGGGTAAAGTCATTCGCTTCTTAGAATCCGATATCCGTTCCATGGGACGTAGTGCACGTGGTGTTCGTGGTATGAAGGTAGCCGATGGTGAAGTTATTGGTATGATTACTTCCGAACAAGGATCACACTTATTAACGGTAAGTGAAAATGGTCTAGGTAAGAAGACATCCATCGAGGAATTCACAATCCACAAGCGTGGTGGACAAGGTATGAAGGCAATTTCAATTACTGAAAATACCGGTGACTTGATGTGTATGAAGGCGGTAGATGGCGATGAAGACTGTCTCATTATGACGGACGATGGAATCGTAATCCGCATCAATCTAAGCACAGTAAGCTATAGTTCACGTAACGCCCAAGGTGTAAAGATGATTCAACTAAACGAAGGTTCGAAAGTCTCAACGGTAGCCATTATGGAACCAGATGAGGAAGAAGAAATCGGCGAAGAAGTTGAAGAAACAGAAGCTGTTGAAAACACAGAAGAGTAAATAAACAAGCATCGAGTGTTTTACGCATTCGATGCTTTTTAAAGGAGATATATGAATAAGAACATTCAAAACACAACCATCCTTCTTATAAGTAGCTTACTTCTTATAGGTTGTACAACCCCAAACAAAGTCGTTGAACAACCACAAGAAGAAAAGAAAGTCGTACTTGAACAAGAAGTGAAAATCGAATCCGATGAAGCGTTATTTCTAATTGAACCAAGCATTGACGCAAAACGCGTTGTCGAATTATCCGCTATTACAACAAGTCCATACGGGGTATACAAAAACCAAACAGGTACACCACAAACTCTAAATAACGAAAAATACGATGAAAATGCCGTTGTATTAGTAGGAAATCAAAATTCCATTATGAGCTATGAAGGCTATACGATACTTGATAGCTTTGAAGGAATTCCTACTTACAAAAACGTAATCGACATTGATTCAACCACAAAAAAACCAATCAATGATGCAACAGCATATCGTTTCGTTTTACCAACAATGGATACCTATTTCGATGAAACCTATACTCCAATCCAACAACTGATGGAAGAAGTGAAAACACAAGACAAAGGAAGACTTGTGTATCAATCAGGATCTTTCAAATTACAAGACAACAATCAGAAATTAACAGATGTAGAAGATGTGCAAACGATTCTAAATGAATTAAATCTTGAAGCAAATGACTGTATCGTTTGTTCAAAACTCGACGACAAAGGGGAACAAGAAGCCCTTGTAGCTGTGCAAGCAGATGGCACAATCAAGGAAGAATTGCATGTTAGTAAAGACCTACATGTCGTATCGTTTATCAATGGTTATGTGGTAATGGAAAACATGGATTCGAAAAAGAAAACAATCTATGACACTAACCAACAAATGGTCATTGGAACAGAGTATGATGAGGTGAAGTACTTCGTAAATGGCTATTGCCCAGTTTCAAACAATGGCAAATGGACATTCTTAGATGAAAGTGGAAATCTTGTATCGGATTTTATCTTCCAAGATGTATCCACAGTCTTTGAAGGAAAGGCTTTTGTGAAAGTAAACAACCTATTTGGTGTTCTACGCTTACAAGACACCATCGACTTCAATATTCCAATTACAATGGAATCGTGCAAGATTGATCCAACGATCGAAGAAGTTGTGGAAGAAGTCAAAGAAGAAGTAAAAGCGAACGAACCGAAAAAACAAATGTTGAAAGTCAAAGTCGAAGGACTCAACATTCGTAAAAAGCCAACACAAAAAAGTGAAACCAATGGCCAAGTAAAACAAGGGGACACGTACCAATACATTGACCACAAAGATGCCGAAGGGTACAAGTGGTTTAAGATCGGTGAAGACAAATGGATCGCCGATAATGGGCAATGGTTTGACTTATATGCCGAATAGGCGTTTATTTTAAATCAGTAAATTTATTCTAATTAGATTCTATTTTATAGTTCTTAAAACAATTTAAAATAGAGTACGTAGTAGAAATCAATAGGCAAAATAAGACAAGAAAAGACAGAGTTTCGATACTCTGTCTTTTAAAATACCTGAAATTCGATGGTTAAATAGACATCGGGAACCGATATCCGTTGCTTGTCTTCACTAAAACAATACGATAGATTTTTGGTTGCACTTGGTCCATGATAGACGACAACACGTCTACTAAGATTTCATCTCCATTGTCTTGCACATTGACAATGTAATTTGGACAAAGCTTACGTGTCATCTGTGGCGCAAGCGCGGTTTCTACACAACATAGTTTTTTACCAATCATTTTATAAATCGGAGTTGCGGATTCAAAGCTCGTTGGGTAGTAGTGGGTTTGTAGGAAATCTTTCGTATATACCTTTTCCGCATACGCTTTTAAATCATCAATGGATTTAGGATGGAAAGAACCCATCGAGCGTACTTCGTAATATCCAGGTTCTACTTCTGTCTCACCTAGCTCCACGTTGATTCCGTAAAGGTAGTTTAAAGAATCAACGGCATGTTCATTTAGACCTTCAATGAGTTTACGAGTCGATTCAAAGGCAGGATTGTTTTCCTGTACCTTGGTAGGATCAATGCGAATTTCTAAGGTACCATTGATCCAAAACATTGCGCCAGTTGGTTTGGTGATGGAATAGACTGCTTCAATTCCATTCTCAAGTTCTTGGACTCCAATAAAACGTTTGTTGGAATTCGCATCAGGTTGTTCGGATTTCAAATCATTCAAAGAAGCGACTTCTGGTAGTCTTTCCACGCCGATTGGGAGCTTTGGTAATTCCATTTGGAAGTATTCTTCACGTTCTTCAATATGATCTTCGTTGTAGTCATTGATGCAAGATTGAATCATTGCGAGTTCTTTTTCTTCATCGGTGCGTTCATCAACTTCGACAATTGGGCCATCTGGAATTGGTTCTTCGATGGTTTCTTGTGTATCATTACAGCCAGTCAGTAGAAGGGCTGAGATCAAACAAATTGTAGTTAGCTTTTTCATTTTTTATCATCCTCGCAATCATTGTACCGCTTCTGTTACGACTTGACAAAGATATCTTGAAATGCTTTAATTACGCTAGAAAACGAAGATGGGAAATAGTACTTTTTAGACGTAGTTTCAGAAAGGTAACGGTTGATGTGAGTTACCACAGAAGAAAAGGAATCCGTCCCTGAGTGAAACCAATCCTTTCCGGGTGATGACCGTTATCACATCAATGAAGAGGCTAATTGTTTCACGTGAAACAATTATGCAATAAGGGTGGCACCGCGATTACACATCGTCCCTTTCTGAATGGTGTTTTTTATTTTGATTGGGAGGTAAAGTATGATCGATATTAAATTGATTCGTGAAAATCCAGAAGTAGTAAAAGAGAATATCAAAAAGAAATTTCAAGAAAGCAAACTAGAACTCGTTGATGAAGTAAAAAAGCTTGATGAAGAGTTCCGTGCTGCGAAGACAAAGGGTGACGCAATGCGTGCTGAACGCAATGTGAAGTCCAAAGAAATTGGAAATCTAATGCGCCAAGGACTAAAAGAAGAAGCTGCGAAGATTAAGGATGAAGTAACTTCTTTAGGTGACGAAATGGCTCGTTTGGAAGAGTTGGAAAAAGAACTTGAACAAAAGATTAAGAAGATTATGATGGTGATTCCAAACATCATCGATGAATCTGTTCCACTCGGAAAAGACGATTCTGAAAACGTTGAAATCGAACGTTATGGAGAACCAGTCGTTCCTGACTATGAAATTCCATACCACACAGACATCTTAGAAGCGCTAGATGGATTAGATCTAGACTCTGCACGTCGTACATCCGGAAATGGGTTCTATTACCTTATGGGAGATGTGGCTCGTTTGCATTCCGCAATTCTAGCGTATGCAAGAGACTTCATGATTGACCGTGGATTTACGTATTTCATTCCACCATTCATGATTCACTCCGAAGTTGTGACAGGTGTTATGAGCTTTGATGAAATGGAAAACATGATGTACAAGATTGAAGGTGAAGACCTTTACCTAATCGGAACATCTGAACACTCCATGATTGGTCGTTTCTATGGAAAGCTATTGGATGAAGAAAAACTTCCATACACAATGACATCTTATAGCCCATGTTTCAGAAAAGAAGTAGGGGCTCACGGTCTTGAAGAACGTGGACTATACCGTGTTCACCAATTTGAGAAACAAGAAATGGTTGTTGTATGTAAGCCAGAAGATTCCATGTATTGGTATGAACAACTATGGAAGAACTCTGTAGATTACTTCCGTAGCTTAGATATTCCAGTACGTACATTGGAATGTTGCTCAGGTGACTTAGCGGACCTTAAGGTGAAGTCTGTAGACGTAGAAGCTTGGTCTCCACGTCAAAAGAAGTACTTCGAAGTAGGAAGCTGTTCAAACCTTGGGGATGCACAAGCAAGACGTCTTGGTATTCGTGTTAAAAACAAAGAAGGTAAGTACTATGCGCACACACTAAATAACACTGTAGTAGCGCCTCCTAGAATGTTAATCGCCTTCTTCGAAAATAACTTATTAGAAGATGGATCTGTGAAGATTCCAGCTGCTTTACAACCTTATATGGGTGGTAAAACAGTGATTACTCCAGCAAAAGACAAGAAGAATATGTTCTAAGTAAGAGAGCTTCGGCTCTCTTTTGTTTCACGTGAAACAATTTTAATGCTTGAGACATTTGAGATATATGCTATAATGTCGTTGGTACAGCAGTTATGTTCTGAATTTGGTCAGGTCCGGAAGGAAGCAGCCATAAAGGCCTCTAATTGCGTGTACCATTTTTTTATAGGTAAAACGATGGAAGAAAACATTCGAACAAATGAATACTATATGCAATTAGCGTTAGAAGAAGCGAGATTAGCTTTTGAAAAAGACGAAGTTCCTGTTGGGGCTGTCGTTGTCAAAGATGGCGAAATTGTAGGCCGTGGACATAACTTAAGAGAAACGTCTAATATGCCGAATGCCCATGCGGAAACACTTGCAATCTTAGATGCCTGTAAACAGTTAGGAACATGGTGTTTGGAAGACTGTGTGTTATACGTAACCCTTGAACCATGTATGATGTGTACGGGCTTAATTGTTCATGCACGTCTAAAAGAAGTGTATTATGGCGCGTTTGATCCAAAGGGTGGAGCGATGCATACAGTAATTCAATTAGATGAAATCAAAGCGATTAACCATCATCCAATCCTGCATAGTGGTCTTATGAAAGAAGAGTGTGCAGCGATTTTAAAAGAATTCTTTCGAGAAAAACGGAAACGAAAGAAACGTAAGAAAAGTGAATTTATAAATCAAAAGTAATCCTGTATAGAACTGCAATCTATACGGGATTTTGTTATAATAAACGTTGTAAGGAGTAATTCTATGAGTCGATTAGCGCTATATCAAAAATACCGTTCACAAACCTTTGGAGAAGTTGTCGGTCAGGAACATGTTGTTCGGGCAATTCAAAATGCTGTGCGTGAAGATCAAGTAGGCCATGCATATCTTTTCTGTGGTCCAAGAGGAACGGGAAAGACAACGATGGCTCGTTTGTTAGCACGTGCTGTGAACTGTGAAAACAAGAGTGAAGCTCCATGTGGACATTGTTTATCGTGTCAAGAAGCGTTAGAAGGAAATCATCCGGATATCATTGAAATCAATGCGGCGAATGAAACACACGTAGAAGACATTCGTGCGTTGATTGAACGTGCGCAATTAGCACCAATGATGGGAAAGTTTAAAATCTATATTGTCGATGAGGTCCATCAGTTATCTACGTCGGCATCGTCTGCGCTTTTAAAGACACTGGAAGAACCACCAGCGCATGTCATCTTTATTTTAGCTACAACCGATCCGCAGAAACTTCTTAATACCATTATTTCGCGTTGTCAGCGTTTTGACTTTACGAAGGTTGACGCCATTCAGATTCAACGTCACTTGATGTCAATTGCAGCGCAAGAAGATTTCACATTGAATCCAAAAGCCGCAATGAAGATTGCTGAGTTAGCGGATGGGGGATTGCGTGACTCGTTAAGTATTTTAGAACAAGCAAGTTCCTATGCCTTAGGAGATATCACCGAAGAAATCATCAATGACATTTTCGGTCTTGCTAGTATTCCGGAAAAGATGGAATTGCTGAACGATATCTTTGAGGGGAACTTAGAAGGTGTGATCAAACGAATCCGTGATGCACAGAATCATGGAATTGATTTGAAACATCTCACGAACGATTTGGGAGACATGTTAAAAGATGGAGTGATTTACCATTACACGAAGAGTGAGTCATTGTTAAAAAAACTCAATGAGATGCAAGCTCTTGAGATTGCAAACCGGGCAAAGCCTTCTATTTTGTTAGAAATGGTAAAAATGCTCAATCAGGCATCTTTAGACTATCGCTTTACAAGCTCTATCGCTGACTACTTTGAAGTGACATGTATGCAGTTAATTACACTCGTAAAAGAGGGTACACGCACCACAATGAGGGCCAATGAGACGCAACGAGTTGAAGAAGTAAAGCCTATGGTACATGTCGAAGCGCCTAAACCGGTGACTCCGCCCGTGGTGAAACCGTCTGTTCCAGAAGCTCCAGCTCAGAAAGTGGAAGTGAAGGAAGAAGTTGTTTCACGTGAAACAATTACTCCAAGTGTACAACCAACAAGTATGGTTAACGATGAGTTACCAATGGATCAAGTATTAGGATTACTTGCACAATGTGATAAACAACACAAAGGAACTTCGATGGAACGAATGAATGCGTTATTGAATAGTGCAACACCAAATCGATACATTGCAACATTACGGCAATGTCAGATTGGAGCGAGTGGAAAAGATTGTATTGTATTTATTGCACGTACAACTGCGATTCGAAATACAATTAACTCGCAACCATTCAACCAAGAGTTGTATTACTACTTAAGTGAGAATGGTATGGATCAAGTTCCATTTGCAGTAACGAATGAATCCTATCAACATGCCTGCCAAGAATTTGTGAAAGGTATGAAGGCAAATAACCTTCCAACGTATCATGTGGAACGATATGCGAAAGTGGTACAAGAAAAAGAATTACAACCAATCGACAAAGTGATGCAAACCTTCGGAGAAGGTTTGGTCGAAGTCTTTGATGAATAAATAAGAAAGAGAGAATAACGATTATGGATATGAAGAAACTAATGCAACAAGCACAACAAATGCAACGCAAGATTGGCAAGATTGAACAAGAACTAAACGAAACAGTTTACGAAGGTTCAAACAATGGCGTTGATGTAAAAGTGAATGGTGCGATGGAAATTGTTGGAATTTCGATTGAAGAAGATCTACTTGAAAAAGACAACAAGGAAATGCTTGAAGATGTACTTATGCTTGCGATTAACTCTGCAATTGCAAAGGCAAACGAAGACCGTGATGCGAAGCTTGGTGTGATTACCCAAGGTGTACACTTCCCAGGAATGTAATGTATCCGAAGAGTCTTGAACAGCTGATTCAAAGCTTTAAACTTCTTCCAGGAGTGGGCGAGAAAACAGCGGAACGTTATGCACTTTTGATTTATGAAAGTGAAATTCAAGATGTAGAACAGTTCGCTAAGGCATTGATGGATGTCAAAGAGAACCTACATGCTTGCAAGATTTGCGGGAATCTATGTGAAGATTGCGAATGTGATTTATGCAAAGATGATACGCGAAATAAACGTGTCATCTTTGTTGTGCAATCGGCGAAAGATGTCATCGCAATGGAAAAAACAAATGAATTTAAAGGCGTATACCATGTGTTGAATGGCTTGATTTCAGCAACCAAAGGGGTTATGCCAGAGGATTTAAATATTGCGTCATTGATTGAACGAGCAAAGGACGCAGATGAAATTATCATCGGTACATCGGCAACGATGGACGGTGAGACGACAGCGATGTATTTAGATCGCTTGTTAGCAATGCAAGTTCCAAATGTGTTAGTTACACGAATTGCCCATGGATTACCATCGGGTGGTATGTTGGACTATGCTGATGAAGTAACGTTGACACATGCATTGTCTGACCGTAAGAAAATGCAATAGAAAGTAGGTGAGTTGCATGGTGAATAAAGATTTAGAGATTGCGGAATCCATACCTATGAAACCAATCAAGGACGTTGCAAGTTCGATTGGAATTTCGGAAGATGATTTAGAAATGTATGGCAAATACAAGGCGAAGGTTTCCTCTTCGTTGTACCACTCATATGTGGATCAAAAGGACGGGAAGTTGATTCTTGTGACAGCGATTAATCCAACCGCTGCGGGAGAAGGTAAAACAACCACAACGATTGGATTAGCAGATGGATTGACGCTTCTTGGTAAGAAAACCGTAGGTGCATTACGTGAACCTTCTTTAGGACCAGTGTTTGGTTTAAAGGGAGGTGCATGTGGGGGTGGTTATGCCCAAGTCGTTCCAATGAGCGATATTAATTTGCACTTTACCGGTGACATGCATGCAATTACAACTGCGAATAATCTCATTGCGGCGGTGTTAGATAATAGTATCTATCAAGGAAATCCATTACAGATTGATGTGAATCGAATTGTGTTCAAACGTTGTTTGGATATGAACGATCGTACCTTACGGAATATCACAATTGCCCAAGGTGCGAGTACCAATGGGGTTGAACGCAAAGATGGATTTGTGATTACGGTCGCAAGTGAAATGATGGCCATTCTTTGTTTAGCGACGGATTTGAAAGACTTCGAACAACGCGTTTCAAGAATGATCGTTGCCTATGATGTGAATGGAAATGAAGTACGCGTAAAGGATTTAGGTTGTGAAGGGGCTGTTTCAATCATTATGAAAGATGCCTTAAAGCCAAACCTTGTGCAATCCTTAGAGCATACACCATTCTTTATTCATGGTGGCCCATTTGCCAATATTGCCCATGGATGTAATTCCATTCAAGCAACGAAATTCGCTTTGAAGTTAGGCGATTATGTTGTGACGGAAGCGGGATTTGGAGCGGATTTAGGAGCGGAAAAGTTCTTGAATATCAAATGCCGTGCAGCGAATTTAAAACCTGATGCGATTGTATTAGTCGCAACCATTCGAGCCCTTAAGATGCATGGTGGTGTTGTGAAGGATCAATTAAACAAAGAGAATATTGAAGCGATGCTACAAGGGTGTTCTAACTTAGAACAACATATGGCATCCCTTGAAAGCTTTGGCTTACCTTACGTCATTGCGATCAATCAATTTGCATGTGACACAAAAGAAGAAATAAACGCCTTAGAAGCTTGGTGCAAGAAGCGTCATGTCGATGTTTCTTTGTGTAATGGTTTTGAAGAAGGCGGGAAAGGGATGCTTGATTTAGCAAATAAAGTCGTTACTTTATGTGAGAAAGAAAGCACCTTTACGTATACCTATGCATTGGAAGATTCGATTGAAGAAAAGATCACAAAGATTGCGAAGACAATCTATGGGGCTGATGGAATCGAATTAAGTGATGAGGCAAAGGAAAAGATTGCCCTATACACGAAGATGCATTATGACAACTTGCCAATTTGTATGGCAAAGACACCAAATTCCTTGAGTGATCAAAAGGATCTCAAAGGAAAACCAGAACATTTTAAAATCCATGTGCGTGATTTGTCGTTATCCAATGGAGCTGGGTTTATTGTTTGTTATACCGGAAAGGTATTAACGATGCCAGGCTTACCAAAAGATCCAGCGGCGATGCATATGGGTGTCAACGAAGAAGAACAGATCTTTGGATTGTTCTAAGGAAGGAAAGGATTCATGAGCTCGATTGCCTATGTAAGTGATGAGTCGATGCTTTCATATCATCGGCTACAAGGAAGTCGTTCGCTTAATTTTTGGCGATTGACGAGTCGAAATACATTTACAGATTTCCACAAAGGGGACTTGTTGTTTTTCTATTGTAAGCTACAAGGACAAAGTGAGAAGGCTTTTGTGGGTTATGGGCATTATGATGGGAATGCGTCATTGAGCTTGAATCAAATGTGGAATCGCTATGAGAAAGAAAATGGCTTTGACACAAAAGAAGATTTACAAAGAGAAATAGAACGTTTAGCACGCAATCATGTCGTACCGAAACGAATGAATTGTTTGTATTTAAAGGACATTGTGTTCTTTGAACAGCCGGTATTTCCAAGTGATGTTGGCATTCGGATTTCGTCAAAACTAGAAAGTTATACGTATTTAGATCAGATTGATCCAAATGCGACGGTAAAGATTCTTCAAAAGGCAGAAGAGTTTGGGATTGATTCTTGGTCAACATTGGACTTTGAACGATCTGAAAATATCTTCGAAAAAGATGAAGTTCGTTATCTTTTAACGAATATAGGTATGACGGATGAATTGCGTGAGAGTGAAATACGGCGTAGCAAACATTTGGCAAACCTTGCAAGAAAGGAAGGCTTTGAAGGCATTCGCAACAGTTATGATTCCTTTTCCTTTGAGGGGCATCATTTGATTTTGCGAATTCCCTTTGCGCCAAGTCGTAATGACTATGGCAAACGATTCCAAAGTCTTGCAGGGAAACTTGTGATGTATGCCATGTTTGTGCAGCGAACAAAATGTGTAGAAACGTTAGAGTTTCGGATTGATACCGAAGAAGAGTTTGATCGAACGGAAATCAATACGTTACTAGAAGTGATGGGGTTTAAGACATGAAAGATTATGAAATTATCGTTGTAGGTGGAGGTCATGCCGGGATTGAGGCCGCATTAGCCGCAAGTCGACTACACCACAAAACCGCCTTACTCACATTAAATATTGATTTAATTGGGAAGATGCCATGTAACCCATCCGTGGGTGGACCGGCAAAAGGAATTGTTGTACGTGAAGTAGATGCCTTAGGTGGGCAAATGGGTAAAACAGCTGACGCAACAGCGTTGCAGTTTAAGATGTTAAACTCAGCCAAAGGACCTGGTGTTCGTGCGTTACGCGTACAATCAGACAAACTGCTGTATTCAAAAATGATGAAGGAAGTTTGTTTGAACCAGGAAAACTTAGATGTCATTGAAGGAATGGCTGTGAAGCTCAATGTTGAAAACAACAAAGCGACAGGGGTAACGTTGAAGGATGGAACGGTATTAACAAGTGAAATTGTCATTCTTACAACAGGAACCTATATGGCTGGTGTAAATATGATTTCGGATGAAGTCAAAGAAGGTGGGCCAGACTTAGAAGAAACGACAAAGGACTTATCGGCCTCGATTCGTGAAGCTGGACTAAAGACGTTCCGTTTAAAAACAGGAACACCAGCACGTGTTCTTACATCGTCGATTGACTTTGAAAAGACAAATCTAGAAGTCGGAACAGATGGCTTCTATACGTTTAGTCAAGAAACGAAGGAAATCCTTCCATTTGAGAAACAAGTGCCATGTTATATGACCTATACAACACCAAAGACCCATGAAATTATTTGGGCGAATATCAATAAATCTTCTGTATATTCTGGTGTTGTAAAGGGAGTAGGACCTCGTTATTGTCCATCCATTGAAGATAAACTCAAACGTTTCCAGGACAAACCAAGACACTTATTATTCTTAGAACCAGAGAGTTTGGAATTAGATACGACATATGTCCAAGGCTTTTCAACGTCCTTACCAAGGGATGTACAGGAAGAGATGTATCATTCCTTACCAGGGTTTGAGAATTGTGTGATTAAGAAGTATGCCTATGCGATTGAATACGATGCGATTGATCCAGTGCAGATGTTACCAAGCTTAGAGAATAAATACATTGAAAACTTCTTTACAGCCGGCCAAGTGAATGGAACAAGTGGCTATGAAGAAGCCGCTGGGCAAGGATTGATTGCCGGGATTAATGCGGTTAGTAAATTAGAAGGCAGTGAACCTGTCATCTTGCAGCGTGATGAAGCGTATATTGGGGTTATGATCGATGATTTGACCACCAAGGGTACAAAGGAACCATATCGTTTACTAACAAGCCGCGCAGAATTCAGATTGTTACTACGACATGACAATGCCGAAGAACGGTTGATTGAAATTGGTTATAAGAAGGGACTTGTATCACAAGAACGCTATGATGCTTACTTAGAGCGGCAAGCACAACTTCTTGAATTAAAAGAAGAACTAAAGAATACCGTATTCTTGCTGGATGATGAAAAGGTGTATGCCTACTTAGCAAGCATTGGCTATGATCGCAATGAGCATATTGGTATCAATGGTTTGAATTTGATTAAGCGTCCAAATGTGACGAGTTATGAATTATTCAAATCGATTGGTATTGAAAAAGACAAACAGCTTTGTGAGAAGCTTGATATTGAAGTGAAATATGAAGGTTATATCAACAAGGCAAAGCGTGAAGCTGAGAAGTTATCGAGCATGGAAGAAATCAAATTAGGTTTGGATTTTAATTATGATGAAGTCGATAACTTGTCATTAGAAGGTCGCGCAAAGTTGATGGAATACAAACCAGCAACGATGGGTCAAGCAAGTCGTATATCCGGAGTCAATCCAGCTGATATTGCCGTACTTGCAATTGCCATTCGGCAAGGAAAGGGAGTAAAGGCAAATGAGGATTGAGGATGTCATTAGTCAAGTTAATGTCTATGGATTCAATGAATCGATTAAAGGTTCAAAGTATCCAATGGCAGTTGATTTAAGTAAAGTAAATGATGAAATCACAAAGACTGCTCGTGTACTTGCAAGTGCAAAACAGGGTAGTGGACATGATAATTTCTTGAATGGGATTATTGTTCAATTTGATTTAACATTTACAAATAAAGCATGGGTAGAAGCGGAGCGCTATCATTTCTTAGACTTCGTTTCGAGCCAATCTACGATGCATCGCATTACAAAGTTTGATTTAGACAAAGCGTATATTGAATATACAGATCCTAGAATCATTGCGATTATGAAGGAGAAAGTAGCTTCTTATAATGCCTTATTAGAACAAATTGAAACCATGAAAAAAGAAGGAAATGATGTGAAGGAATTGAATGAAGAGGCGAAGGTGAAATACCTTGAGATTCTTTATTCCAATCCTGCAGGGTTCCGTTTAACGGCGCGTATGACAACGAATTACCGCCAGTTAAAAACCATCTATGCCCAACGTAAAACACATCGTTTGCCAGAGTGGCGTGCCTTCTGTGATTGGGTAGAGACATTGCCAGAAGCTAGCTTTATTGTTGGACAATGAAAAGGTTAGTAATCCTACTCATAGCATGTGTGTTGCTTTGTAGTAGTGGATGTAAGAAAGAAGAAACGGACGTGACAGACGTTGAAGAAACGATTGCGATGTGGATTTCGTTTTTGGAATATCAAGAAAATGAATTACCTTTGGAATCGTTTGTAGAAACGACGGTTACGAATTGTAAGGAATTAGGGGTAAATACCCTATACGTGCATACATCCGCCTTTACAGATGCGTTTTATGAATCAAAGATCTACGATCAAAATGAAGCGATTGTGGGCAATGATCCATTTGCGATGTTTGTAAAGGAAGGGCATAAACAGGGATTGAAAGTCTATGCTTGGGTGAATCCATTGCGTAGTGTTGAGGTGGAAAAGATTGAAACTTTAGATATTACCAAGTCTGGTAGTAAGCAATTGATGGAATGGGCAAAGACGAATGATGAACGATTACGACAAGTGAATGGGCGTTATTATTTGAATCCAGCCTATCAAGAAGTTGTGGATTTGGTGAAGGAAGTTGTTTTGGAACAGATTCATGCCTATAAGATTGATGGTGTCATCTTGGATGATTATTTCTATCCAGATGGGGTGGACCAACGCTTTGATGCCTATGTGTATTCCAAGGTGTTAAAAGAAAATGAAGCGTTAGAACGAAGTGCATTCCGCATTCAGGCAACGAATCATTTGGTGGATGAATTGCATCAAACGTGTAAACAAGAAGGCCTTCCATTTGGGATTTCTTGTTCAGGGAATATTCAAAACAATTTAGAACTCTTATTCGCAGATCCATACGCATGGTGTGAGAATAAGTATGTTGACTTTTTAGCGCCACAGATTTATTGGGGGTATCAACACCCGATTAAGCCATTTAAAGAAACATTTGAAGAATGGGCTGTCATTGCCAAAGACATTCCACTTATGCCGGCATTAGCGGCGTATAAGTGTGGTGTGGAAGATGTGTATGCCAAAGATGGAAAAGATGAATGGATCGATCATTCGAACATGTTAGCGATGCAAACAAAGACCTGTTTGGATCACAATGGGCGTGGTGTTTCGTATTTCCGCTACCATTCAATGTATCAACCAAGTAGTGGGGTTGATATGAGCAACGAGATTGAAGCTTTACAACAAACGCTACAAAACATAGATCGGAAGTAGATGGATGAGAATTGAAGAATTAGTAAAATATGCAAAGGAATGTCAAGTGGAGTTGAGCGATGAAATGATTGCCCAACTAGAACAGTATGGGGCTATTTTGAAAGAATGGAACCAGGTTATGAACTTGACTGGCATTGATGAAATCGAAGAAGTTCGTGAGAAACATTACTTGGATTGTATTCTTCCTTTGAAACATGTCGAATTGAAGGGGAATGTGGCGGATGTTGGATCTGGGGCAGGATTTCCTGGGTTGGTGTTTGCGATTGTAAAACCAGAAGCGCATTTGACACTTATTGAACCAACTGGGAAGCGTTGCAATTTCTTGAATGAAGTTGTGAAGCAGCTTTCCTTAACGAATGTGGAAGTGGTGAATGAACGTGCCGAAGATTATGCAATGAATCATCGTGAATGCTTTGATTTTGTAACGGCAAGGGCCGTTGCCAATCTTCCGGTATTAAGTGAATTGTGTGTACCACTGATTCATGTCGGTGGGACGTTTGTCGCATTAAAAGGAAATCGTGGGCAAGAAGAGTTAGAGGCGAGCTTGCATGCGATGAAGGTGTTAGGGTGTGAAGTGAGTGATGTGTTTGAAGATCATTTGCCAAATGGTGATGTTCGCATCAATATCATTACGAATAAGACAAAAGCTACACCAAAACAATATCCTAGGGCGTATGCCAAGATTAAGAAGAAGCCATTGTAAGAAGAAAGGGGATGCCGATGTTGCCAAATAAGTTGTTTGATTTTTTTGATAAAAAGAATACTGGTGAAGTGATTCGGATCAAGACGGATTTGATTCAGGCATCTTTGTACCAACCACGGATTCATTTTGATCAAAAAGCGTTAGAGGAATTAGCGGCTTCGATTGAAGCGAATGGGTTAATTCAACCGATTACGGTTCGTGTTGTTGAGGACCATTATGAAATTATTGCTGGAGAACGGCGGTTTCGAGCGTGTCAGTTATTGAATCGTGAAGAAGTGGAATGTTATGTGTTGTCGCCAAGTGAGAATGAGGCGGCGGAGATGGCTTTGGTTGAGAATATTCAACGCGAGAATTTATCGGCGATTGAAGAAGCGAAGTCCTATGTTGCGATTATGCGACAATCGGGCTTAACCCAACAGAAAGTGGCAAAGAAGGTTGGTAAGAGCCAGTCTTCGATTGCCAATAAGATTCGTTTGTTAAACTTGCCAGAAGAAATTCAGATGGGAGTTGTCGAACAAACGATCTCAGAGCGTCATGCTAGGGCGCTTTTGACGGTAAAAAAAGAGAAACAAATCGATGTTTACAAGGAGATTGTAGACAAGAAATATAACGTAAGAGAAACCGAGTCTTATATTCAACGCTTATCGGATACGGATAAGAAGGAAGTAAAGAAGAAGCCTCTTACGAAGGGATTTACACGCAATATTAAGATTGGCATCAATTCCGTCAATGAATGCGTGGCCATGATTAAAAAGATGGGAATTGAAGTGAAATTAGAAACGAAGGAAACGGACGAAGATTTGATTATGTCGATTCGTTTTCCGAAGGGATAAGGAGTTATTAAGATGGGGAAAATTATTGCGATTGCCAATCAGAAAGGCGGAGTTGGAAAAACGACGACGAGTATTAACCTATCCGCAGGACTTGCCTATGCGAATCGTAAAGTCTTGTTAGTTGACTTTGATCCACAGGCCAATGCATCACGAGGAATCGGTGCTTACAGCAAGGGATTCGATATCAATCATTCGGTATATGAAGTATTGATGGTCGATGATACGGTCCAACAGAATCGGGTGGAATTAGATTTGCCACCACTACATGTGTTACCTAGTACGATTAATTTATCGGGTGCAGATGTGGAAATGGCGACTTCTTATGAAGTTGGTAGAGAACGCTTGTTGAAGGCGAAGCTTGATGCGGTGAAGGATCAATATGACTACATTATTATTGACTGTCCACCAAGTTTAGGGCTTTTGAATACCAATGCATTAACAGCGGCGGATTCGGTTATGATTCCGGTTCAATGTGAGTATTTTGCCCTAGAAGGATTGACGCAGTTACTATCTACGATTCGTTTGGTACAGAAGTTGTGGAATCCAAATCTAACGATCGAAGGGGTCTTGTTAACGATGTTTGATGTGCGTACAAGATTGTCGATTGAAGTGCAACAAGAGGTTCGTAAGTATTTCAAGGAAAAGGTATATCAGTGCTATATTCCTAGAAATGTAAAGCTATCCGAAGCACCATCCAGAGAACAGAGTATCTTTGAATATGATACGCGTAGTGAAGGTGCGAAGGCGTATGCGAATCTTGTAAAAGAAGTGATTACCCAAAATGAAAAGGGAGGAAGCGCGCGATGAAAGGAAAAAGTAATAAAGCCCTAGGTAAGGGAATTAATGCGATTTTCGGTTCAAATGTGGAACAGGTTCTTGATGAAATCCAAGCAAATGCGGAAGTAGAACCTGGGCGTCGTTCGGTGATGATTCCATTGAATGAAATTCGTCCAAATCCTTACCAACCACGAAAAGAGTTTGATCAAAAGGCATTGAAAGAATTGGCAGAGTCGATTCGTGTGCATGGGGTATTTACGCCAATTTTGGTTCGTAAGAGTGTTAAGGGCTATGAGTTGCTTGCTGGGGAACGTCGTTTGCGGGCAGCGAAGCTAGCGAAGCTTGAGAAGATTCCAGCAATTGAGATGGAATTTACCGAAGAAGAGATGATGGAGCTTTCGTTGCTTGAAAATATTCAACGCGAAAACTTGAATCCGATTGAAGAAGCGTTGGCGTATGAGTCGTTGTTAAAGCGTTTGAACTATACACAAGAAAAACTTGCGGAACGTGTTGGGAAGAGTCGTGTGTATTGTGCGAATATGATGCGTCTTTTGAATTTGCCAGAAGAAGTACAAGAGATGGTGAGTTCGAAAGAGTTATCAATGGGGCATGCAAGAGCGCTATTGAGTTTAGAAAAAGAAGAGACCATTATTGAAGTTGCGAAGTACATTGTGAAACATCAACTATCGGTTCGTGATGTGGAACAGTATGTGCGTGAGTTAAAGGGTGTTGTAAAACAAGAAAAGAAGAAAGAAGTACAAGTGGATCCTCATTTGGCGGACTTGCAAACAAATCTTTCAAAGAAACTAGATACAAATGTCACTTTAACCGATAAAAAGATGGTTATTAAGTTTAAAAACACGGATGAAATGAACCGAATTTTAGAGATTCTTGGATGTTTGGAGGAGTCACTTTGACAAATTCGCCAATTTATCCATTGAATCTTGTTAAAAAAATATTAAGATGTTCTAGTAAACGAAAATCGAAAAGCGGAGGACGTAATGGAAAAGTTCCCTTATAAGATTGCCATATTGTTGGAAATCATTGGTCTTGCAAGTGGGTTGTTGGATAAGAGTTACGCCTTGGGGTATACCCTTGGGGCTCTTGTGTCACATGTGATCTATTTGGGGGATGTACGCTATTGGAATTCTGTTTTAGATTTTGGAAGAGTAGGTAAGACAACCGGGATGGGGCATTCACTCTTGAACTACGGGATGATGGCTGCGGCGATGATCTTTTGTGTGAAAGTTCCGGATTGGTGTAATATCTTTGCCTTAACATTGGGGCTATTTAATGTGAAGGCATGTATTCTTCTAAGCACATATCGTTCTCGAAAGGAGGGATGAGATGGCTGCTACTTTACAAAGTGATTGCTACGTCATTATTCTAGAGACGATTCTGATTGCGTTTTTTGCGATTCGGATGAGTAAACGAATTAAAGGTCTAGATCCAATGGAAAAGCCAAAAGGGATTGTTCTACCAGTGATTCTTTTAGCGGAATACATTGATGGAATGGTTACGGAGTCAGTTGGAAAAGAAAATTCAAGATTGTTAACGCCGTATATTATTACGATTACGATTTATATTTTCATGTCCAATACGATTTCCTTATTTGGCTTAGCAAGTCCTACAGCGAACTTATCGGTAACGCTTTTATTAGCGATTATCACTTGGGTTCTTATTCAGATTACGGAATTTAAGTACCAAGGTACGAAGGGATATTTCCATTCATTCTTGGAACCAATTCCAGTGATGTTACCAATGAATATTATTGGTAAGTTTTCACTTTTGATATCACTGTCTGTACGTCTGTTCGGTAATATTATCAGTGGTGGAATTATGATGGGGTTGGTATACAACTTCACGCAAATGCTATCCAATGGTATTGCTGGATTCCTTGGCGCACAAGGTGGGGTATTCAACTTTTTAGCCCCTGTATTAGCGCCAGTGTTGCATGCGTACTTCGATTTATTCGCAGGTGCGATTCAGACATTGGTATTTGTATCACTAACCGTAGTTCTTATTGGGAATGACGTTCCCGAAGAAATAAAGAAAGGTATTATCTAGGAGGAAAATAAATTATGGATAACTCAAAAGGTTTAATTGCAATTGGTGCTGGTTTAGCATGTATGACAGGTATGTTTACAGGTCTTGGAGAAGGTAAGGTAGCTGCGGCTGCGTGTGAAGCGATTGGTAAGAATCCAGAAGCAGAAGCAAAGATTCGTTCCACAATGATTTTAGGTATCGCTTTATCAGAAACATGTGCCATCTACGGTCTACTTGTTTCTATTCTTCTAATGTTCGCATACGGTAAGTAAGGTACAAAGATGTCATTAAATGTCGATATCATGGGACAGCTTATCCCAAATGTAAGCACCATGATCGTACAGTTATGCTCGACATTTGTCCTGTTCTTATTGATTCATAAGTATTTATGGAAAGCGATTCAAGACTATCTAGCCGATCGCTCAAATAAAATGCAAGCGGATCTTCTTACGAGCGAACAAGCTAAGTTAGAAGCGTTGGAAGATCGTAAAAAGGCACATGAAGAACTTTCTAAGGCCGGATCAAAGGGCGAAGAAATCGTCAATGCGGCTATGAAAGAAGCTAAGTTTGAAAAAGAAAACATCTTAGCACAGGCAAATAAAGAGGCAGACGCATTGCGCAAAAAAGCTCATGAACAAATCGAGGCAGAACGTGCTTCGATGTATGACTCCATGCAAAAAGAAATGGTTGAAGTCGCTATGGCTGCAGCTAGTAAATTGATTGGAGCTCAAAGTGATGCGGCAATGGACCGTAAGGCTGTTGATGCATTTGTAAAGGAAACGACTCATGAGTAGTGAAATCGCTGGACGTTACAGTCAAGCAGTATTTGAGATTGCGCAAGAAAACGGTACGATTGAAGAATTAAAAGAACAAGCGAAAGTAATTCAGGCAGTGTTGGCTGAAAATCCAATTCTTCATGAATTCTTCCGCGCCGTTAAAATCACAAAAGAAGAAAAGAAGAACATGATTGAAGAATGCTTCGGCAAACTCAATCGGAATGTGGTCAACTTCATGAAACTACTCGTGGACAAAGACCGCATGTATTACCTAGAAGAAATCTTAGAAGAAGTCATTGCTTTAAGTAATAAGGCATTAGGTATAGAACTTGCAGTTGTCTATAGCGTAAGAAAGCTTCCTCAAGAAGATCTTGATCGTATCCAAGCGGCGTTACAAACAAAGCTTGGTGGTAAGGTCTTGATTGAAAATAAGATTGATGAATCGTTAATTGCTGGTATTAAGGTCGTAGTTGGTTCTACGGTTACTGATGTATCGATGGCGAACTCAATCGAAACGATGAAAAAACAACTGCTTAAGAAAGGAGATACACAATGAATGGTATTAGACCAGAAGAGATTAGTTCTTTAATCAAAGATAAGATTAAGAATTATGATCGTGAAATCCGTTCAGATGATGTAGGATACGTTATTTCTACTGGGGATGGAATTGCCAATGTACAAGGAATTGACAAGGCAATGGCATCTGAGTTGTTGATGTTCCCACATGATGTATTTGGAATGGTATTGAACCTAGAAGAGGACCACATTGGTGTCGTTCTATTCGGTGATGCCACATTGATTAAAGAAGGCGATGAGGTAAAACGTACAGGCCGCATCGTAGAAGTCCCTGTTGGCGATGCGCTACTTGGTCGTGTTGTAAACGCACTTGGTCAGCCAATCGATGGCAAGGGAGATATTAAGAGTGATAAGTTCCGTGAAATTGAACGTGTCGCTCCAGGTGTTATGACTCGTAAGTCCGTACACCAACCATTACAAACAGGGTTGAAGGTGATTGACTCCATGATCCCAATTGGTAAGGGACAACGTGAGTTGATTATCGGTGACCGTGAAACAGGTAAAACAGCAATTGCCGTAGATACAATCATCAACCAAAAAGGCAAAGATGTGTACTGTATCTATGTAGCGATTGGACAAAAAGAATCCACGGTTGCGCGTATGGTTCAAAAGTTAAAAGAACATGACGCAATGGAATATACAACGGTTGTCAATGCGTCCGCATCCCAATCCGCTCCACTTCAATACATTGCCCCTTATGCAGGTTGTGCAATTGGTGAAGAATGGATGGAACAAGGAAAAGACGTATTAATCGTTTACGATGATTTAAGTAAGCATGCCGTGGCATATCGTACAATGTCACTCTTGCTAAAGCGCCCACCAGGACGTGAAGCGTATCCTGGGGATGTCTTCTACTTACATTCAAGACTATTAGAACGTGCAGCGAAGTTATCTGATGCACTTGGTGGAGGATCCTTAACAGCTCTTCCAATCATTGAAACCCAAGCAGGTGATATCTCTGCCTACATTCCAACAAACGTTATTTCCATTACCGATGGACAAATCTTCTTGCAAGATGAATTGTTTAAGGCCGGTGTTAGACCTGCCGTAGATGCTGGGTTATCCGTATCACGTGTAGGATCTGCCGCTCAAACAAAGGCTATGAAGAAGGTTTCTAGCAGCTTAAAGGGTGAACTTGCACAGTATAACGAAATGTTATCCTTTGCCCAGTTTGGTTCGGACTTAGATGCCGCTACTAAGAAGATTATCGACAAGGGTGCGCGTCTTACAGAACTATTAAAACAACCACAGTACTCCCCAATGGCTATGGAAGATATGGTTATTTCTCTATTTGCCGCAAAACATGGTCTAATGGATCAAGTTGCAGTAGAGGATGTAGCGAACTATGAAACATTCTTAATTCGTTATATGCATAGTAACCATGCTGTTGTCGTAGATGAAATCAAGAATAAAGAAATCCTAACAGAAGAGCTTGAACAAAGTCTAAAGGAAGCGCTGCAGGATGGACTTGTTCAATACAAGCTTTTAAAAGGAGAGTAATGTATGAGCCAATCTAAACAGGCTCTTCGTACCCGCATCAAATCGATCGGTTCCACGCGGAAGATTACCAAGGCAATGGAAATGATTGCTAATGCGAAACTTCTTAAGCAGCGCAATAAAATGGAAGCGAATCGTGAATATGCGACAAAGTTACAGGATACCGTAAATGAAATTGCGGTGCGTAATCCAGACATTCAAAATGACTACATGAAACAAAAAACAAGCACAAAAACGCTTACGATTATGTTTGGTAGTGATTTAGGACTTTGTGGCTCCTATAACCAAAATGCAATTAAATATGCGAAAGAGAACTTAAACTTAGAAGATCCAATCTTTGTGATTGGAACATCCATTCATCATCAGATGATGGAAGAAGGGTTCAACGTGATGAACGAAGAACCAATTTCAACCGATGATTTGGACTTCTTAAGTCTTAAGAACTATGTAAAAACAGGAATTGATCAATATCTAAAGAATGAAGTTGGAACGGTGAATGTGCTTTATACACGCTTTGTGAATACAATGTCGTTTGAGCCAAGCATCAAGCAACTCTTACCATTCGCGATGGATCAAGAAGTGGCCATGGATGAGACAATGCATCAAGAAACGTTGTTTGAACCAAGTGCCGAAGTGATTCTAGACACATTAATTCCAATGATGATCGCTGATGTAACATACGCTTGCTGGATGGAAGCTTCCACAGCCGAACAAGGTAGTAGACGTATGGCGATGAAGACAGCTACGGATAATGCCGATGAACTAAGTGACACATTGAAACTTCAGTACAACAAGGCAAGACAGTCTGCCATCACGCAAGAAATCACGGAAATTGTCAGCGGAAGTACGGCCGTGTAGAAAGAAGGAACGATATGGAAAACATAGGAAAAATCGTACAGGTCATTGGACCTGTAGTAGATATTCGCTTTAGTAGCGAAAACCTACCTGCCATCTTAAATGCCATCCACATCAAGTTTGAAAATGGCGAAGAGATGACTGCAGAAGTTGCCCAGCATGTCGGAGATGATATTGTCCGTTGTATTGCAATGAGTTCTACAGACGGTCTTGTCCGTGGTATGGACTGTGTTGACACAGGATCTGCAATTCAGGTACCTGTAGGCGATGAAGTATTAGGTAGAATGTTTAATGTCTTAGGTCAACCAATTGATGGTTTAGGACCTGTAGACGCAAAGAAATACATGCCAATTCATAGAGATGCCCCAAGTTTTGCGGAACAAATGACATCTTCAGAAATCCTTGAAACGGGTATTAAGGTCATTGACCTTCTTTGTCCGTATGCAAAGGGTGGTAAGATTGGTTTATTCGGTGGTGCCGGAGTAGGTAAAACCGTATTGATGCAAGAATTGATCCACAACATTGCGATTGAGCATGGTGGAAGATCTGTCGTAGCCGGTGTTGGGGAACGTACCCGTGAAGGAAACGACATGTATTACGAAATGAAGGATTCAGGAGTACTTCCAAATACCGTATTAACGTATGGTCAGATGAACGAATCTCCTGGTGCGCGTATGCGTGTTGCCTTGTCTGCTTTAACAATGGCAGAACATTTCCGTGATGTGGAACATCAGGACGTATTGTTGTTTATCGACAATATCTTCCGTTTCACCCAGGCTGGTTCAGAAGTATCAGCGCTACTTGGTCGTATGCCATCAGCGGTAGGATACCAACCAACCCTTGCAACGGAAATGGGACAACTTCAAGAACGTATCACTTCTACAAACCAAGGTTCCATTACATCGGTACAAGCGATTTACGTGCCTGCCGATGACTTAACGGACCCAGCTCCAGCCACAACCTTCTCGCACTTAGATGCTAGAACGGTATTGGATCGTGGAATTGCGGCGTTAGGTATTTACCCAGCGGTAGACCCACTTGCGTCAGGTTCGCGTATGCTAGATCCACTCGTAATTGGAGAAGAACACTATAAGACAGCCCGTGAAGTGCAAGAAATCTTGCAACGTTATAAAGAATTGCAAGACATCATTGCCATTCTTGGTATGGACGAACTCGGTGAAGAAGATCGTAAGATCGTTGGCCGTGCGCGTCGTATCCGTAACTTCTTATCACAACCATTCTCAGTTGCTGAACAGTTCACTGGCTTAGATGGTGTGTATGTACCAATCAAGGAAACAGTACGTTCCTTCCGTGAAATCCTATCTGGTAAGTATGATCATTTACCAGAAATGGCATTCATGGCAGTTGGTACAATTGAAGATGCAGTGAAGAAGGCTGAGAGTCTCAAATGAAACTGATTCATGTTAGAATCGTTACACCAAAGGGTTGTTATAAAGAGTTTGATACGCCAATTCTAAATGTGAAAACGGTCGATGGCCAAAGAGGAATTCTTCCAAACCACATGCCAATTGTCACGATGCTTGATATTGGAAAGATGGAAAGTGAAGAATCCAATGAACGCAATGCCTATGCGGTTGCAGGGGGACTATTGTACTTCCGCGATAACTTAGCTGAAATTATGACCGATGCCATTGAAAATCAAAAAGACATTGATGAACAACGTGCATTAGCTGCAAAAGAGCGTGCTATGAAGCGTCTGGAACAACAAAAAGAAGGTCTTGATTTAAAACGTGCAGAAATCGCTTTGAAAAAGGCAGTCAATCGTTTAAACGTCAAAGGATAGTAAGAAAGAAGAGTCTAGAAATAGGCTCTTCTTTTATAAGCGATAAGAATGCTTTATAATACGCGTTAGAGGTAATTATGATAAAAAAATACATTCATTCATTGATTTCATTGAAATACTCCGTTCTTATGACAACATTATCGTTTGTTGTCTTTGCCTTGTCATATGTAGTCGTTGACAAAGGGAAAACGGAATTAAAGCCAGTCGTACTTGTTTTTGCGATTCTCTTAGCGATTGTTTTAGGCTTGTATTACAGTAAGAAGTTTCCAATCAATCGTTATCTTCGAAAGGTAAAAGATTTGAAGGAATACGATCAAGCGGTGATGTTAGGTACGACATTTGTACTAGAAAATAGGATGCTTGTGTACTACAAGTACAAACTAAAAGAAACATACTTTGAAGATTTAATAGGATTAAAGATCGATGATGCAAATCCTTGTATTTTGCATTTAGAGTTTGCGAATGAGGAGTTTGATTTTGCGACCCATTGTGCAAGTGAAAACCAAGTTGCGCGTTTTGTGAAGTTCTTAAAACAACGCAATGAAAGCTTAGACATCAAAGGTCTAAAAGTGCTTGGGGATGGTAGTTTAAAACACCTAGAATCTGGCATATAAAAAGCTGTAGCGATTGTGCTACAGCTTTATTTTTAGTTGGTATAGTTATCGAAGTAACCTTGAATTAATACAATTGGTGTTCCCTTATCACCAGATCCGGATGTTAAGTCACATAGAGATCCGATTAGGTCAGTCAATTGACGAGGTGTTGTACCTTCCGAAACCATTTGACCCTTAAGATCGCCATCTTTTTCCTTAATGGCATTAGAGATTGCGTCCTTTAGAGCTTCTCCACTTAGATCAGCGAAGTCATTGTCGGCTAAGTACTTTAGCTTCAATTCGTTTGGTGTTCCCTTTAAACCATCAGTATAGGCAGGGGATACGCATGGGTCAGCAAGTTCCCAAATCTTTCCTTGAGGATCCTTGAAGGCACCATCACCATAGATCATAACTTCAATGTGCTTTCCTGTTAGTTCACGAAGTTCTTTCGCTGTTTCTTCAACAAATACTTCACCATTACGTGGGAATAGCTTTACAGATTCTTCTGTTGCCTTGTTTGATCCAAGTAGACCATAGTTGGCGTTGAATCCAGAACCATCTACAGAAGCGTTTAAGATTTCATCCATTCCAAGAACGACTTTTGCACCAGCAGCTTTGCACTTGCGCTTTGAGCGGAATCTTGAGTGGATATCACAACATAGTACATTTTCTGTGTATTTTACGATTGTTTCTGCACGGTTGGCAAAAATAATTTCGCATTCACAATTTTCAGACTCGATGATGTTCTTATAGAAGTCAACGTAGTCAACACCAGTGAATTCATGTTTGTTTTCACCGAAGTTTGCACGGTAGTCTTCAAGACTTAATACATCTGTCCAAGGGTCGATTCCCTTTTCATCTAGCTTGTCTAAGCTTACAAGTTCATTACCTACTTCATCACTTGGGTAGCTTAGCATTAATACAATCTTATCAGCACCGCGAGCAATTCCCTTAAGACAGATTGAGAATCTGTTTCTTGAAAGGATTGGGAAAATAACCCCTACAGTACCATTTGCAAATTTTGTACGAACATCCTTTGCGATTGCGTCGATTGACGCGTAATTTCCTTGTGAACGAGCCACAACGGATTCTGTGATTGCGACGATGTCGCGATCGTTTAGTTCAAAGTTAGCGGATTCGCTAGCCTCCATAACGCTTTGAGCTACAATCTTTGGTAAATTGTCTCCCTCACGAATAATTGGGCAACGTACGCCCCTTGAAACTGTTCCAATTTTTCTTTCCATTCTACATCTCCTACAGACAAGTAGTTTAGATCATTTTCAAAGTTTTTGCAAGAAATTAACTCAAAAAGATTGTGAAAGTGTTGTGAAAATAACGCATGAATTTCATGTTTTCAATGACGTTTATGCCCGTGGTTGAAAGAGAATACACGTAAATAAACGATTGGTTATGTAATAAATGAAAGATTGAAAGCGTTTGCGGTTTGATCTCGTAGAAGAAATGTAGATCCATACCGTTATTTAAGCAAAGATATGATAAGATAGATAGATGTAGGAGAGTTACAGTATGTTAAAGGATACCATTGCGGCAATTAGTACAGCTCCAGGGGTTGGGGCAATTTCAATCATTCGTTTAAGTGGCGATCAGGCAATCGATGTGGCAAATCGCATCTTTAGCAAAGATCTTAGCGAAGTAAAAGGATACACAATTCACTTTGGGACCATCCATGAAGATGGAAATGCGGTCGATGAAGTGCTTTTAAACGTGTTCCGTAATCCAAAATCCTATACCGGTGAGGATATGGTTGAAATCATGTGTCATGGTGGTGTCTTTGTCACAAAGAAGGTATTGAGTTTGTGTCTTGGAAACGGGGCACGACTTGCACGTCGCGGCGAGTTCACCCAACGGGCATACTTAAATGGGCGCATTGACTTAGCACAGGCAGAAGGGGTCAATGATTTGATTCATGCGACCGATTCGATCAATGCGTCAAGTGCCGTTCATTCGTTAAAGGGTTCGGTTACGAAGTTACTAGAGCCATTAACCGAAAACTTAGTGCAAATCATTGCCCAGATTGAAGTGAATATTGATTATCCAGAATACGATGACATTCACCAATTGACCGAAGAAGAGATTCTTCCAAAGGCCAATGCGTGGGTGAAGGATATTGATAAAGTGATTCAAACAGCCCAAGAAGCGGTGTTTATTCGGAGTGGAATTGATACGGTTATTCTTGGAAAACCGAATGTTGGGAAGTCGAGTTTGTTAAATGCGTTATTGGAAGAAGATAAGGCAATTGTGACCGACATTGCAGGAACGACGCGTGACTTAGTGGAAGGTAGTGTGAAGTTAGGTTCGGTGACACTGAACTTAGTGGATACTGCTGGGATCCGTGAAGCGAGTGATGTGATTGAACAAATCGGTATTGAAAAGTCGATGAAGGCGTTAGAAAAAGCAGAGCTTGTCATTGTGGTGATTGATGCCGAACGTGGGATTAGTCAGGAAGATCAAGACTTGTTAGATCTTACAAAGGATCGTACAAGAATTGTTGTATACAATAAAAACGATAAGAAAGTCATTGAAGATGGTATTTCGATTTCGGCGATGAATAAAGATATTCAGCCATTGATTGATGCGATTGAAGAAACGTTTGAACGGGAGATTATTTCTTCCAAGGAAGATACGTTAAACAATGAACGACAAATTGGTTTAGCGATTTCTGCAAAGAATCATATGCAGGAAGTGGTTCGTACGTTAGAAGATGGAATGCCATTAGATTTAGCGACGATGGACTTACAATGTGCTTGGAATGATTTAAAAGAAATAACAGGAGAGGTATCGAAGGAAGATTTATTGGATGAAATCTTTAATCGATTCTGTCTTGGAAAGTAGGTGTTTTATGAGTGAAATTACATATTACGATTCCCATGCCCATATTCTAAGTGAGGAATATGACAATGACCGTGAGGCAATGTTGGAAACGTGTAAAGAAAAGAAGATTGATCGAATGATGATCATAACGCTTGAAAACGAGGAATGTCGAAAAGCGATTGAATATGCAAGAAACGAAAAACAACGATACCAAGTATCTCTTGGAATCTTCCCATTAGATGTTGAGAAAGTAGACGATGCCTATTGGCAAGAGTTTGTGGAACTTGCAAAGATGGATGAAGTGGTTGCGATTGGTGAGATTGGTCTTGACTACTATTGGGAAAAAGACGAAGAAAAGCGCAAACTTCAAAAAGAAATGTTTATTAAGCAAATTGAACTTGCGAAGGAATTGAATAAACCAATCCTTGTGCATAGTCGTGATGCGATTCAGGATACGTATGAGATCTTGAAGGAACATAAGACAAAAGGCTTATTGCATTGTTTTCCAGGTTCTTTGGAAATGGCAAATGAATTTACAAAGCTTGGTTATTACTTAGCAATCGGTGGGCCTTGTACGTTTAAGAATGCACGACATGCAAAAGATGTAGTAACGAACATGGATTTGCGCTATTTGTTGGTTGAAACAGATAGTCCATATATGGCACCAGAACCAGTACGTGGGACAAGGAATGATCCTTCTAACATTCCATATATCGTACAAAAGATGGCAGATCTTAGAGAAATGTCTTTAGAAGATATGGCGAAGACGTTGAATGAGAATTACAGTCGTTTCTTAAAAGGGGAAGAATTGTGAAACCTAGAATTCAAGAAGTGATTGTGGTGGAAGGATACCATGACTCGGCACATTTAAAGCGTTTTTACGAGTGTGATACGATTATTACTTCAGGGTCAGGGATCAGTAAACAAATCATGGATGAAATAAGAAGGGCGAAAGAATCCAGGGGTGTGATCGTATTTACCGATCCTGATTTCCCAGGGACACAGATTCGGAATAAGATTAACCAAGAAATACCAGGTTGTAAGAATGCCTTTGTGATGAAGAAGGATGCTAGAACAAGTAAGAAGGTTGGCATAGAACATGCGACTTTCCCTGTGCTTGATGAAGCACTGAAACATCTTGTGACGATGGAAGATGTGGATCAAGAATACATTACAATGGAAGACATGATGGATTTGGGGTTTGTTGGGTTAAGTGATTCCAAGAAACGAAGAGAATACATTGCGAAACAATTGCATATCGGGGTTGGGAATGCTAAGGCGCTCAAAAACAAGTTGAATTGTTTACGTATTTCAAAAGAAGAACTACAAAAGGAAATGAGTAATTATGAGTAATCCAATTGCGAGTGTAGCAAGAGTAAAACAAATATTAGACCAATACGACCTTCATGCGAAGAAGGGGTTTGGACAAAACTTTTTAACCGATGTATCGGTGGTAAAACGGGCCGCAAGTGCAGCGCATTGTGAAGGGGCAGTCATTGAGATTGGACCTGGGATTGGGTCATTGACCGAACAACTTGCAATGCTTAGTCAACATGTGCGTTGTTACGAGGTGGATGAACGTTTGCCAAGAATCTTAGAAGATACATTGAGTGAATACGACAATGTCGAAGTGTTGTTACAGGACTTTTTGGAGTGTGACTTAGAAGCTTCGGTAAAAGAGTTAAAAGAGAAGTATGGAAGTGTAGCGGTTTGTGCGAATTTACCGTACTACATTACAACACCGGTATTGTTTAAGTTGTTTGAATGCAAAGAAGAAATTAACTACATTACGGTTATGGTACAAAAGGAAGTAGCCGATCGATTTAGTGCGCCGGTGAATTCCAAGACGTATGGGGCATTGAGTGTTGAGAGTCAATACTTGTATGAAGTAAAGACCTTGTTCAAAGTTCCGGCAAAGTGTTTTAATCCAGCGCCTAGAATTGATTCAGCGATTATTCAATTTAAGAAGCGTGATGTATTAGAGGATGTTGGTGATGTGAATGCCTACTTTAACTTTGTAAAGGCTTGTTTTGTGCAACGTCGTAAAACTTTGTTTAATAACTTAAAGGCGATTTGTGAAAGTAGTGAAGTGGCGATGAAGGTCATTGAAGATGCGAATTTGAAACCATCGGTACGAGCGCAGGAGTTAGACCGTGAAGCATTTATGAATTTGTATCGTGTGTATTTAAAGCGATAGGAGGATGTATGAAAGAGCGTGCGTATGGGAAAATTAATTTGTGCTTAGACGTGGTTCGAAAGCGTGAAGATGGGTACCATGACTTACGAATGGTTATGGTTCCAATTGATTTCTATGATGTGTTGGAAATGAATTTTGCGGATGAAACGACGTTGACTTTGAATCGTTCCTATTTGCCAGTGAATGATAAGAATACAGTGATTAAGGCAATACGGTTGATGCAAGAAACGTATGGGTTTGATCAAGAGTTTGAATGTAAGTTAACCAAACACATTCCAACCCAAGCAGGATTAGCCGGTGGGTCGGCGGATGCGGCTGCTGCGATTCGAATGATTAACCGCATGATGAAGTTGCATTTGTCACAAGAAGAATTGATTCAAATAGCGAAGCAAGTTGGAGCTGATGTGCCATTTTGTTTGGTGAATAAACCAGCTTTAGTAGAAGGTATTGGGGATGTCATTCAACCATTTGATTGTGAGGATATCGAGTTTTCCATTCTTTTGGTAAAGCCAAGACGTGGGGTTTCAACGAAGAAAGCCTTTGGGAATTTGGATTATGAACACTTAGTACATCCAGATTGTGATGCGATGGTGAAGGCGTTAGAGACGAATAGTTATATCGATGTTGTCGACAATTTAGGCAATTCGATTGAGAAGGCGAGTTTGAAGCTTGTGCGTGATATTCGGAATGTGAAACGTGATTTAGAGGCGTATGGCTTTGATGGGGTATTGATGTCGGGGTCTGGTTCAACGGTGTTTGGTTTAACAAGAAACCAACGAGTGTTGCATGAGGCTGCGGACTTGATGCGTCGTCGTGGGTATTTTGTACGGATTACAAAAATTAAGAAATGACCTGAGAGAATCAGGTTTTTTCTTTTGGGGCTTGCTAAATTTGTAAGAGTTAGTTATAGTTAACTCCAACAGGGGGTATCGTATGAAGCATAAAGTTGCACTCATTGGTGAATTTGAAATGTTAATTCATCTACAGAGTCTAAACATCAACGAATACGAATTTCACTTCTATCCAAACATTGAGTGTTTTGTGATGCAGCGGAAACGATTCGAAGGAGCGATCCTTGGTGTGGATCAGGAAAGATTGGAAATTGCCGAAGAGGTGTTAGAGGATATCTCGCTTCCATATACAAGATGGAATACGAATGATGCTTCGGTGGCGGTTGTTCAAAACCTTAATACAATTCTTCATTAGTAAGGCAAGACCAATGATGTTGGTCTTTTTTCCTGTTCTATAGGAAAGTGGCTTGGTATTGTGTATACTTATAGGCGGAGGATTTAACATGAAAAATGCAATTGTTTTAGCTGCAGGTAAGGGAACTCGTATGCGTTCCGATACGCCTAAGGTGCTACATAATGTTTTAGAGATGCCAATGGTTGAATTGATCGTTCAAAATCTAAAACAAGCGGGGGCAGATCGTGTTGTGACGGTTGTTGGTTACGGTGCGGATGATGTCAAGAAGGCAATGGAAGGCAAGTGTGAGTTTGCTTTGCAACAACCGCAATTAGGAACGGGGCATGCAGTTATGTGTGCGAATCAATTAGAAGGAGAAGAAGGATTCACACTTGTGGTGAATGGGGATTGTCCTTGTATTGAAAGTGACACATTGAAGGCTTTGTATGAAGCTGTTGAAGATGCCGATATGGCAGTTCTTACAGTTTCTTTAGATGATGCGAAGTCGTATGGTCGTGTGATTCGTGATGAAAACAATCAAGTGCTTCGTATTGTTGAGTTTAAGGATTGCAACGAGGAAGAAGCGAAGGTAAAGGAAATCAATACGGGTATCTATGCCTTTAATAATAAAGCGTTGTTTGAAGGGCTTAAGAAAGTTACAAATGACAATGCACAACAGGAATACTACATTACTGATTTAGTAGAAATCCTAAATAGCGAAGGTAAGAAGGTGAAGGCTGTTCTTACGACAAATATGGAAGAAGTACAGGGTGTGAATGATTGTGTGGAATTAGCTCACGCCAATGCATATCTAAGAGAAAAGATTAATACAAAATGGATGAAGGAAGGGGTTACGATGGTTGACCCTAAGAATACATACATTGGACCAAATGTAACGTTTGGACATGATGTCGTATTACATCCAAATGTATATATCTACGGAACATGTCATATTGGAGATTGTGTTGTTGTGAAACCAAACTCCTATATTGTCGATGAGGATATCGAGGCATAAGAATATTTTTATGCATTAGAAAGGCAGAATTGTACAGAAAAGACCTTCGGGCGGTTGAGAAAGAACCTGAAGTCGTTTACAATTGTCTTTAAATACGCTGAATAGGAAGAGGTAAATAGGTAATGGATAAGGAAATCGTAATTTTTTCACTCACATCAAGCACAAATTTAGCAGATCGTATCTGTGAAGTCTTAGATGTACCACAAGGAAAGATCAAGGTAGAACACTTTGCGGATGGTGAAATCTTAGTCACTCCACAGGAAACGATTCGTGGTAAGAAGGTTTATATCGTGCAATCTACATGTAATCCAGTTACAGAACGTTTGATGGAAGTACTTGTATGTATTGACGCATGTAAGCGTGCTTCGGCTGGCGAAATCAATGTCATCATGCCATATTATGGGTATGCAAGACAGGATCGTAAGGCAAGTGCACACCAACCAATCACTTCAAAATTGGTTGCAGACTTACTACAAACAGCAGGTGCTGATCGTATTGTAACGGTTGACTTGCACGCATCCCAGATTCAAGGATTCTTTGATATTCCAATTGATGATCTTACAGCAGTTCCAATGTTGGCAAGATACTTCAAGGATAAGGGACTTCATCCAGATGATATCGTTGTTGTATCCCCAGACCATGGTGGTGTAACACGTGCTCGTAAGATGGCTGAAATCTTAGAAGCTCCAATTGCAATCGTTGACAAGCGTCGTCCAAAGGCAAACGTTTGTGAAGCGAAAAACGTAATTGGTGATGTGGCTGGAAAAGTATGTATCGTTGTCGATGACATTTGTGATACAGCAGGAAGCCTTTGTGCAGCATGTAAGATTCTTGAAGAACATGGTGCGAAGGAAGTTTATGCCGCAATCACACATGGTGTCTTCTCGAAGAATGCGATCCAAACAATCGAAGATTCCGTTATCAAGGAAATGGTTGTGTCCGACACAATTCCTATGTCAGAAGAAAGCAAAGCAAAGACTACAAAGATTCATCAAGTATGTACAGCAAATATGCTTGCTCGTACGATTGAAGCAATTCAAAAACATTCATCTGTATCTGTTGTATACGATGAATTCATGTAAGCAAACTTTGTTTGTTGAACCGGTTTCGCAAGAGATCGGTTTTTTCTTTTATAGACCTTATTTTAGGTGTGCTATACTTAACCTAAATAGAAAGAAATGGTGATTGATATGGAACAAAACAAAGAACAAATGGAATCCATCTCCCTAACACTGACGCCAACGGAAGTTCAACAAGAACAACAAGCGCAGTTAGAACAGCTTGAAGAAAAAGAAGCCGTAGAAGCAATTCAAACGGTTGAAGATTTGTATAGTGAAGCTGGGTTGAATGAGAAAGAAATTCAAACCGTTGAAAACTTCTCGAATCAAATTGATGTGTTAGATTCAACTGTAATTCTTGAATATGGTTCAGCAGCACAGCGTAAGATCAATAATTTCTCGGATGCTGCATTGAAGAACGTTTCAACGAAGGATATCGGTGAAGTTGGATCCTTAATGGAAGAACTTGTTAAAGAGTTAAAGAAAACCGAACCAAAGGAAGAATCCAAAGGGTTCTTTAGCGGCTTGTTTAAAAAGGCAAAAGATACGGTAGAAGACTTCACAACGGATTACACCAAAGCCGAAGCGAACGTAAACCGTATTACGAAGATTTTGGAACAGCATCAAATTACGCTATTAAAGGATATTGCGTTATTGGATGAGTTGTACGAACGCAACCAACAAAACACAAAAGAGCTTTCAATGTATATCATTGCTGGTCGTAAGAAGTTGAAGGAAGTGCAAGAAAATGAATTGCCAAAGTTGATTGAAAAGGCAAATCAAACTGGTCGTGCGGAAGATGTACAAGCTGCAAATGACTTATCGCAAGCCTGTGTTCGTTTTGAAAAGAAGTTGTATGACTTAGAGCTAACAAGACAAGTGTCCATTCAAATGGCACCACAGATTCGCTTGTTACAAAACAACGACACAATCATGACAGAAAAGATTCAATCAACGTTAGTAAATACCATTCCTCTATGGAAGAACCAAATTGTCTTGGCAATGGGTATTACACATTCCAAAGACGCAATGGCTGCAGAGCGTTCGGTAAATAACTTAACCAATGAAATGCTTAAGAAGAATGCGGCAACGTTGCATCAAGCAACGGTTGAAACAGCTCGTGAATCCGAACGTGGAATTATTGATATTGAAACACTTCAAGAAACAAACCGCGAATTAATTGCGACTTTAGATGAAGTGATGGTAATTCAACGTGAAGGTAAGCAAAAGCGTCTGGAAGCAGAAAAAGAACTTGCGCGTATTGAACAAGAGCTACATCAAAAGCTATTGCAAATTGATCGCGAAAAGGACATCACAAAACGATAAAACAAGAACCCTACTTTCGAGTGGGGTTTT
>JAHHRC010000030.1 GCA_020026035.1 Erysipelotrichaceae bacterium
GCCTATATTATAGCATAAAATCGGCTCTTAAGCGAGCTTAAAACGTATAAGAAGAAGTTCCTTTTTCCATATTTTTCTACATATTTGGAAACTGCTAAATTACCCATACACAATTCCATCAAACAATGGAAGTCCAAACGATTCTAACAAAGCGATTTCCTCATCCAACAAGAACACATCCATCTCTTTGTCTTTACACGTACAACCTTGCATACAAGATTTACCATCATCCGTTAAACAAACCAAAACTTCACGACCATCACGCTCACGCATCACATAGCCCTTTTCTTCTAAGACCTTTAAATGCCGCGTAATCGCAGCTTTATCAATTCCAACTGCTTTTGCAAGTTCCATTTGTAGACATTTGTCGTGCTCCATTAAGTACACCAAAATCAAATAGCGACTCAACGAAAACCCCGTAAAGTCTTCAAATTCCTTTGTAAGCCGTACTTGCATACAACGCAAAGCCATTAAGCCTTGACTCAATTCTTCAATTCTCATACGTTCCTCTTTCAACTGTTGACCTATCAACAATACCACTGACCACACCCAATAGATACCCATATGCCCAAGCAAACAAAAAAAGAAGACCCTAAAGTCTTCCACAAGCTTCCTTGTAATACGTTTCTACTTGTTGCCAATCGATGACCTTCAAATAGTTTTCCACATAGCTTCCTCGACGGTTTTGATAGTCAAGGTAGTACGCATGTTCCCAAAGATCAATCGTAAGAATCGGCCGTAAACCATCCTTCAACGGTGTATCTTGGTTCTTTGTTTGAACAATCTCTAATTCACCACGCTTATTTACAACAACCCATGCCCATCCAGACCCAAACAAGGACATCGATGCCTTGGTAAACTGTTCTACAAACGCATCAATCGAGCCAAAGGCTTCCACAAACACTTGTTCAAGCTTGTTCGACATCGCAACATCATGTTTTAACAAACTAAAGTAGAAATTGTGATTAAACACACCTCCACCATGGTTTCTTACCGCTTCACGCTTTTCACATGGTACAGCCTCTAAATCACTTAGAATCGCTTCTATACTACAAGCATGCAACTGCTCACATGCACTTAAAGCGTTATTTAAGTTGTTGACATACGCTTGTAAGTGCTTGTCATGGTGATACTCGAGTGTTGTCTTTGAAATCATTGGCTCTAAACTATCATACGCAAACGTTAATGGTTCTAATTCAAATGGATAATGATTCATACCTTTTCCTTCTTTCTACAACCATCATACAACCAAGTACACAAATAAAAAAGCCGCAATTGCGGCTCATTCTTATGCATTTACTTCGCTGTATTTTCTACGGCTTTCACTTAAATTGTCACAGTAGTAGCGAACAGATAGATTTCCATCCTTTTCACTCTTACCTTCCACAATGAAGTAATCTCCTTCTAACATGCAATCCTTCACTGCGTTGCAGCAAGTTTCCATGTTATCAACACCTACTTCTAACTCTGTTAGTAAGTCATTGGCATTGATTTCAATGTAAAGCCAATTCATGTTGTGAGCTTCCCACTTTTTCCAGTTGATCACATCAACATATTCTTGGTAACTCTTCTTTACAACTTCCTTTACTTCTTTCTTAACAGCCTTCTTTGTTGTAGTTTTCTTCGCTGTTTCTTTCTTCACTCCACACTTCTTATCAGCCTTTTTCGCCTTGCGTGGAGCCTTCACTGCCTTCTTAGAAGAATCTGTTGCATTCTTTTCAACTGTAGCAGTATCGTTTGTATTCACTTTTTTTACTGGCATACGTAAATCCCCCTTTTTAGAAGCAATTGCCTCGTGTACACATTATACCATAACAAATTGTAAAAGAATCCCATAAACATATAAATAAAGCCGTATTCTATGGTATTCTAATACAAGAAAGAGATACCATGATACTCACAAAGAACGAAATGCAAACAATGGAACAAGCAAGCAAGAAACCACCCCTTCAACTCATGGAAGAGGTCGGAAATGCCTTATATAACGCTATTTTGCTTGATACCAAAGAAACTGACTCCATTTTGATCTTAGCCGGAAATGGCAATAACGGTGGAGATGCTTTCGTATTATCTCGCCTTTTACAAAACCATAGAAATTTAAAAATTTATTTAACACAAGGACTCCCAAAAACCAAAGAAGCCTTCCAAAACTACCAACTCTTACCACAATCCCTATTCATTCAACCAAAAGACTTTCCAAAAGCCCTCAAACAAGCAACCATCGTCATCGATGGAATCTTTGGCTTTAGCTACCATAACCCCCTCCCTCCACAAATCGCCACCATCTGTAAACAAGTCAATCAAGCCAATAAAAAAGTCTATTCCATTGATATCAACACCGGCTTTGAATGCGACAGCTTAAGTTACGACAAAAACGCCCTATACTCCACCATCACCTACGCCATTGAAGCCTATAAACCATGTCATATGTTCAACAAACACCATAACCACATCCAAACCCTAAAACGCCTATCCCTCAACCTTCCTCACCCTACAACCACCATCCATCAAGAAATGAACCTTGAAACCTTCTTTAAAAACTTCCAAAAGAAACCAATCAATGCCTACAAAGGAACCTATGGCAAAACCTTACTCATCAGTGGCTGTAACGGCATGGCAGGTGCCTTATCACTAAACATCACTGGCGCTAAGGCAATGGGCGCATCTTACATTCAAGTTGCCCTTGAAGAACAAATCTATCCAATCCTTGCCATCAAACACACAACCCCTGTCTATTCCCCATTCACATCAAAAACCTGGTACAACACCATGCACACCATTGTCCCAAACGCCTCCTCCATCGCCTTTGGATCTGGCGCTACCTATATGACAAACAAACAAGACATCTTAGACTTCCTCATCCAAAACGCAACCGTACCACTTATCTTAGATGCCGAAGGATTACGATTACTAAAACACAACACCTACATCCTCCGTTACGCCAAAGCCCCACTCATCCTAACCCCACACATCCATGAATTTGCCGAACTTTCCAACCAAAGCATCGAACAAATCCAAGATAACCCAATCCAGGCCATGAAAACCTTTGTCGATGACTACAAAGTAAACCTCGTTCTCAAAGGACCTAATACCCTCTGTATGTTTACAAATGGTGAAATCTATATCAACCAATCCGGAAACCAAGCCCTCGCAACCGCGGGCTCTGGAGATGTATTAACCGGTATCTTAGCTGCTTTACTCACCATTACAAAAGATGTAAACCTTGCAACAATGATGGCAATCTTCATTCATGGCTACTTAGCCGAAGTAAACAGTCAAACTCATTCCATGCAAACATTTGACTTAGAATCCATTCCACAACTCATGGATACCCTCTTCCACCAACACAATTACTAACAAAAAACGCCTGTTTTATCGCACAATCAAACAAGCGTTTTTATTTTTTCTTGCCAAAATCACAACTCTTTTGTAGAATATAAAAGTAAGCAAAAGCCTGCGTGATGGAATTGGTAGACGTAGCGGACTCAAAATCCGCTGGTAGGAATACCGTGCCGGTTCGAGTCCGGCCGCAGGCACCATTTGAAAGATAAGTCGAGAATACTCGGCTTTTTTCATGCGTAAAACAATGGTATAATAAAACAGTCAAAGGAGACAAAACATGGAAAAGTTAGAATTCAAATTTGATACACAATTGTTAATCGAAGGCGAAAACCTAGACGAAGATGTCATTCATGACTATATCTTAGAACACTTCAAAGGAGACTGCCTACTCGTTGTTGGAGATGATACATTGATTAAGATCCATTTCCACACAAACGAACCATGGGACGTACTTGCCTACGGACAATCCATTGGAGATATCTATGACATCGTCGTAGAAAACATGCAAAGACAAGAAGAAGGCCTACAAGGTTAGAACGATGCAAATCGTTCTTTTTCTTTTCCACAAACCAAACAAAAAAACGATGGAAGCCCACCGTTTAAGAGAATGAGAAATACACATTCACAATAAATAATACAATACAAATAATCACCGTACTTGACGTTAGTAACAAGCTCCAAAGATTCACATCCAACGCACCACTTGTTACTACCGGTGTCTTAAACCGTTTTCGAAACAACGTAAACGCACATACCGTATACACAAAACCAATCAAAATCGTAATGATCCACAAGTATTCCCCTGGCAATACATCCACTAAGAACATAAACGCCGCAATACACATATGAATCTGAATCGATGGCTTAATCGAATGATATTTCAACGTAATCAAAGCCAAATACCACCCAACAAAGAACGCCGGAATCGCCTTTACTAAGTTCACTTGCGCAATTGCATACAAGAAACTCGAGGCAAGTACGCCAAAGTATCTACCATAATGCCCTAGTTGTCTTTGAATCACCCCACGGAAGATATACTCATCACAATAAGGACGAATCACAACAAACAACATAAAGTACATACAGTTCTTCAAAATCAAGGAAGACGTACGGAAATCCCCTAAAAACGCATACCGCGGAACATTGGTATGGAAGAAGAAATAAAACATCATACATAGCGATAAACACGTTAGCTGAAGCCCAATCCCAAGACACAACAAAGACAACTTTCTTTCTCTTGGAATGCTCGGCTTTTTTAAATAATCTTTGATGTCTAAATCCAACACCTTACAAGACAAATGAAATGGCACAAAGGTCACAAACACCAATAACACAATAAACCCCAGTAACATCAATATGTCTTTATCAAATCCATGCAAGAATCGCTCTTCCCATTCACCAAAGAAACGATCACTATATCGAATCACAGTAAATAACAAAATATAAATAATCAACGAAACACCAAGCTGATCAATCTGATGACGGGCTTGTTTCCGGGTAATGACAATCGGTTCACTCGAAGCCATAAAGACCTCCTTTTTTCTTAACCATCTTATTATAAACAATTCCAATCATTTTCACAATTCAACAAAAACCTTCATCACATAAGCACTTGCATCATCCACAATCCAATCACCAACAACCATCTCAACAAACACACAATCCGAACACTCACACCCTAACGAACATACATACTCACGTAATATCGAAACACTTTCTTCCACACTCTCATACGAACCCTTATGATACACACAGGCATAGCGACCTTGCGGTATCACTTCTTCTCCTTCGCCATACACATAAAAATACAAACAACCATCCACCATCTTCATCCCAAGAGAAGACACCAAATCCACTCGTCCAACACGATGGATCAAATCCCCCATACAACGTGCCATAACACCATCTTCCATACACGTAACACAATCACTTACATGAATTCTCTTTTCATTTCGTTCCTCAACAAAACACGAACCACATGCCCTATCAACATACGCTTCCAACGCATTGTCCATCATTGTAAAACGCTTTTGAATGCTTTGTAATGAAGAAATCTTACGCTCTAACATCCCATCAATCTCATCATACAAGTTCATCATAGAATCAATAGACTTATCACTCAAATACGCTTTAATCGCATCCAACGACAAACCAGCCACCGACAACTGTTGAATCGTCAAAAACGTATCATACTGCAACACATCATAATACCGATAGCCTCTTTCATCTACATACACAGGTTCAAATAGTCCCTTCTTTTGGTACCACACAAGCGTATCCTTACTTGTATGACACAACTTCGCAAATTCTCCACATGTTAATAAATGATCCATAAAAAACTCCTTGCCTACCGTGTAACACTATACCTTACTATACAACCAAAAGGAGAAAACAAATGAAAAAAACAATACTAACCATTCAAGGAAGTCCAAGACTACAAGGAAACACCAACAACGTACTCACCCTACTAGAATCAAAACTAACACAAACCTACAACATCAACCGCATCAACCTACAAACAAAACACATCAACTATTGCCTTGGTTGTAACAAATGCCAACAAACAAGCGCCTACAAATGCGTACAACAAGACGACATGAATGACCTTCTTAGTAACCTCATCGAAGCCGATGTGATCATCTATGCAACACCACTTTACGGACATAACTACTCAGCTCAACTCAAAACCTTCCTTGACCGCCACGTTCCGCTTATGAAATTTGAAGAAAACGACCAATCCGTAACCAACATGCAAATTCATTCCGCACTTCAAAACAAACCCGTAGCCCTACTTGTCACATGCCAAGGACCAATTGAAGACAACACCGAACTCATCCAACAACTCTTTGAAAAATACACACAATCCACACTTACCAAAAACCTTGGCACCTACATCTTCCCCTTCACGCAAGATAACACCAACCAAACACAGATCGACCTCAATACCATCGACACCCTCGTATCCAAGCTACGATAAAAAGATAATACTAACTATCTCCCACTAACAAACAAAAGCACCCATAAAGGATTCCACAAGAACTGTGCAACCTCTTTATCGGTGCTCTTTTTAAACTACATGAATATCTATCAATTCTTCTTTGCTTCTATGACCTTCATTGCAACATCATGAGGCGCTTCTTCATAACGATCAAAGTCAATCACATATCGACCACGACCTTGTGTCATGGAACGTAACTCAGGTGTATACCGTAACATCTCAGCCATAGGAACTTCCGCTAAGATCACCTGTTCATTTCGATCATTCATCGACATATCAAGAATCATACCACGACGCTTTGTAATATCTCCCATAAGCGTACCGGTATAACCTTCCGGAGCCGTAATCTCTACTTTACCAATTGGCTCTAACAAGATTGGCTTCGCAAGTGGCATACCTTTGTTATAGGCAAGTCTAGCCGCTTCCTTAAATGCCATTTCCTTGGAATCCACAGGGTGATACGATCCATCGTACAACGTTGCCTTCACACCAACAACCTTATAGCCAGCCAAAGGACCCTTTAACATACAATCACGCAAGCCTTGTTCGGTTGGCGCAAAGAACTGTTTTGGAACCGCTCCACCAAACACCTCTTCCGCAAAGACCATCTCTTCGCTATCACAAGGTTCAAAGCGTACCCAAACATCCCCATACATACCAGCTCCACCGGTCTGTTTCTTATAACGACCCTGTGCTTCACTTGTACCACGAATCGTTTCTCGATATTGAACCGTAGGAACCGTAGTTGTCACATCTACTTTGTACTTACTCTTAAGCTTTGCAAGAATCAAATCGATATGTTGACTACCAAGTCCATACAGAACCATTTCATTCGTTTCTTTGTTTTTATCTAAGACAATCGTAAGGTCTTCCCGACACAAATTACGAATACCACTAAACATCTTATCTTCATCGTTCTTTGTCTTTGGCCAAATCGCATACCCTAACATTGGACGAGGCATCTCAATACTTGGATACACAACCACCTTACTCAACGAACAAAGCGTATCATTCGTCTCTGTCTCACTCAACTTCACAACCGCTCCAATGTCCCCCGTAAACAACTTACCAACTGCCATTTGGAACTTACCATTGATCACATATACCGATGAAATCTTTTCACTGACATCTTTCTTTGCATTCAATACCTGTGAATCACTATGAAGCACACCAGACATCACCTTCAAATACGAAATCTTACCAACAAATGGATCAATCACTGTCTTAAACACAAAGCAAGACAACGCTTCCTTTTCATTCGTATCCATCAAGATATCTTGACCCTTCAAATTACTTGCATGCACATGACCCATTTCGGCATAACTTGGGAAGTATTCTGTAATCAAGTCCATCAAACGAACCATACCCGTTTGTTTGTCCGAAGAACCACAATACACAGGACGAATATCCCCATTACGAACCCCAATACGCAAACCTCTTGCAATCTCTTGTTCACTATATGGTTCGCCATTGAAGAACTTTTCCATCAACGCATCATCACTCATCGCAATGGCTTCGGCAATCTCTTCATAGTACCCACTTACAACATCACTTAACTCACTAGGTACTTCTTTTGGATGACTTAAATCATTGTAATACCAAGCCTTATTACGCAAGATATTCACAGACCCAATCACTTTTCCATCTTCCACAATTGGCATTTCAAACGGAATGACAGAATTTCCAAACTCTTCACGCAACTGTCCATACGTACGATCAAAGTCCACATCTGCTTCATCCATCTTGTTAATAAAGAAGATCGTAGGCAAATGTTGCTTCTCAACCGCTTCAAGATAGGCATTTCTAGTACCTTGTTCCACGCCTTCCTTACCATCCACAACAATCAGTGCATTATCACCAACCGTAAGACCTGTCTTCAATTCTCCTTCATAATCCACATAGCCCGGTGTATCAATGAAGTTAATCTTCATATCCTTCCATTCCACCGATGCTAAATGCATATAACAAGAAGCCTTACGCTTACCTTCTTCCACATCAAAGTCCAAAGCACTCGTACCATCATTGCTACGACCATAGCGCTTAATCGCACCACTCGTATACAAACAAGCCTCCACAACCGAAGACTTTCCAGCACCCGAATGCCCTAATACAACAACATTACGAACCTCATTTGCACGATAGTCTTTCATATCCAAACCCTCCTACTTCAACGTGTCCTTCAAGTCCATAAAGCACTCTTTACGAACATAATGAATCGCCATGTTCCCATCAAAGTCCTTCATATCCTTGTTTGCACCATGTTTCAAAAGATCCTCTACAAGACCCTCATACCCAATATACGCAGCCCGCATCAAAGCCGTACAACCACGCATATCCACTGCATTGACATTCGCTCCATGTTCCAATAGGAAGTCGACAACGTCTAACTTATAGCCATTTACCGCTTCCATCAAAGCACTACGACCCTGTTCATCTTGGAAATTCACATCAGCGCCCATTTCCACTAAGAAACAAACGACATCCATCTCTCCAAGAAGACTTGCACGCATTAATGACGTACGTCCCTTATCATCATGCGCATTCACATCTGCTCCATGCTCAACAAGCAGCTTACAGATTTCCAAATGCCCTTTCTTCGAAGCACCCATTAAAGCCGTCTTATTATGCTTATCACGCGCTCTAACATCCGCTCCATTATCCAATAGATACTGCACGACATCCAAATGTCCACGCTTTGCACTACGCATCAAAGCCGTACGACCATCGCCATTGGCAATGTTTACATTCGCACCCTTTGATACACATGAGCACACCTTTGCAAACTCCCCGTGTGCCGCTGCCGAAAAGAATTCCTTGTTTGTTTGGTCCATATCCAAACCCTCCTTCTTCTAACAATCGAAACCCGAATGTACAAAAAAGATGGGCAATCTATGTCCATCTAATTTCGCATAATCATATTATCAAGAACGCAAACGTCTACCACCACACAAATGGTGCTAAAAGGTACATGAAAAATTGTTAGTCCCACACGTTGATTCATGATCATTACACTCCGTTTCTGATACTCATATTGTAGCGCAATAAAACATAAGTGCAACACCAAAAAACACTTTTCTTATGCAAAAATCATAAAATAACGGTAAATTATGTAACCGATTACATTATTTCTGCATATACACCGTACGAATTGGGAATGGAATGTTAATACCAGCCTTGTTAAATTCCACAAGAATCCCCTCACGCACATCACTACACAAGCGATTAATCGTATCCACACTACTTGAAGTAAGTGGTACCACCAGCAACAACGCCGAATCCTGGAACTCCTTAAAATTCACCCGAACAATCGGAACCCCATTCTTTTTATCTTCTTCACTTCGTGTATCCAAGAATAACTCACATCCCTCAACAACACGCTCAATCACCTTATAACATTCTTTCAGATCTGTCTCATAGCCAACACCTACTTCAACAATACTTGAGTAATAGGCATGCCCATCATAGGTCTTATCCTCAATTGCCTCACTATTCAACGTCGAATTCGGAATAATCACATTCGTACCAATCGGTGTACGAATCACCGTATGCCGGAAGGTAATTTCAAGAACCGTCCCTTGAATGCCTTGCCCTTTCAACGTAATGCGATCACCAACCTTAAATGGTTGATAAATCGCCAAAAAGAAACCAGCAATGTAATTGCCAAACGTTGCCTGTGCTGCTAAACCAATCACAACAGCCACAATTCCGGAAGCACCAAGTGCCGCCTTCGCAATTCCTTCAAATGGCTTCACATCATTCAACACAATCAAGGCCGCCACAATATACACAACCGTATGCAACGTTCTTGAAATATACTTCAACGACAAATCATTCTCATCGCGCCCTTTAAGCATCATCGCCTTTTCAGACAAGCGATTCAAAAACTTCACAATCACCGTAGCCAACACATACGCCACGACCGCATGAATCGCAAATGACAACAAACCGCCCTTCACGAATCCATCTCCAAATGTCCAAATACTATGACTCATAAAACACCTACTTTCCACGTACACTATAGCACAACCAAAACACCTATCAATTCCAAAGAAAAATTATTTTATTCTGCTATAATGGTAGAACGGGGTGACACAAATGATCAAAGAAAACGACTTACTCAATTACACAAACGCGTCCATTCTCGAAGACGCCCGCGACCTATATTACGCAGGACATATCGGCACTGTAAAAATGATCCGCGGCAACTACAACGTACTTGAGATTACATCCAAAGTAAAAGACGCAAGAGGCTATAGCACCTATGAGCCAACCGTCTATCTCAACCAAGACGCTGACCAAATCCTTGACTACACTTGTACCTGTGAACACACACCAAACCAAATGTGTGAACACCAAACAAGTGTTTTAATCAAGACCATATACGATAACCTAAAACCACCACACCCAATTCTAAACCAACCTCAACAACCGCAAACAACCACACAAACAAGCTGGAAACGCTCCACAGCCCTTGAACTCAAACACCTCATCAATAGCTACACCGAACAAGCAAACTCCTTAAAACCAATCCTCCAAAAAACCACCAACATCCAAGCCCTACCAGAACTAAACTTCCTACCAAACCACACCATTGCCTTAAGCTTACGCATCGGCCAAAAAGGAACCCGTAAATACTTAGTTCGAAACCTTTCCACATTCGCTACTAACATGCAACGTCAAGCCTTCGATGAATACGGCAAAAACCTTTCCTTCTACCACTCCATAGACGCCTTTGACGAACCATCCAAACCACTCATCCAATTCATCCTCCAACTCATAAACATCACCAATACCGAATACCAAGAATACATCTACCTAGAAGGAGCCATTCTTGATCAATTCATCGACCATATCGCCTTCAAATCCCCATCCTTCTCTCTTCTACACTACCTTCACAACAACGTAGAACACAATTGCACCATCTACGACACCATCGATGATCTTGACATCAAACTCATCGAAAAAGACGATGGCTACCAACTCTCCTCCAACCCCTTCCATATCTACAAAGGTTACAACTTCCTCTACCTTAAACCCACCAGCAAACAACGCATGTACCGCATAAGTGCAAACAACCAAAACATAACCCCATTCCTTGAATACCTACAAGAAACCAAAGGCAAACCACAATACCTCTCACAAGCCGACCTTCCTGCCTTTATTCAAGACGTCTTCCCAAACATCCAACAAACCCTACCAATCCAAACACCAAACCTAAACCTTGATGAATACATGAAAGAAACACCAACCATCAAAATCTACCTCGATGCCCCAAACAAAGACACTCTTACCGCCAAAGTCGAAGCCACCTACAAAAACAACCAAACCTACAACATCCTAAACACCGACAAAGACACCTACGCCAACCGCAACCTCCCTCATGAAAGCAAAATCGAACAAACCATCGCCCCAATGTTCAACACCTACGATGAACAAAGCCAAACCTTCGCCATCATTGACCATGAAGAAATGTTCTTCAACTTACTCTATGAAGGCCTACAAACCCTCCAACAACTCGGCCAAGTCTTCATCTCAACCCGCCTAAAAGCCTACACCATCCAAACCCCAAGCAAATTCGACATCGGCATCTCCGTACAAAGCGGACTCTTAAAACTAGACATTGGCTCCAAAGAATTAAAACCGGAAGAACTCAGTGAAATCCTAAGCCGGTATGATGAAAAGAAATCCTTTTACCGTCTTAAAAACGGTCAATTCATTCAAGCCAACGAAGCGTTAAAAGACCTTAACCAACTCCAAGAAACCCTTCACTTCTCGAAAAAACAAATCAAAGACGAAAACATCCTCATTCCAACCTATCGTGCCCTATCCATCGACAACCTAACCAACAACACCAACAACCTCCTTCTCAACTACGATGACCACTTCTACCACCTCATCGAAAACATGAACGACATTCAACACAAACAATACACCCCACCAGAACCACTCAACCAAATCCTAAGAGACTACCAAAAGAAAGGCTATTCCTGGCTCAACTCCCTCTACGAAAACGGCTTCTGTGGCCTTCTAGCAGATGAAATGGGACTAGGAAAAACGATCCAAGTCATCGCCTTTGTCAAAGGATTAAAAAATAGAAAACGCGTCCTCATTGTCTCTCCAGCCTCGCTTGTCTATAACTGGGCAGCTGAGTTCAAACACTTCGCAAGCGACCTTCCAATCCGCCTAATCGCCGGTAACCAAGAAGAACGCGCCCACCTAATCGCATCAAGTAACGATGACGACATCATCATTACTTCCTACGACCTTCTAAAACGCGACATTACCTCTTACCTTCCACTTGAATTCAGTGCCGAAATCATCGACGAAGCACAATTCATCAAAAACCCAAAAACCAAAGCCGCTAGAGCCGTCAAAGGAATCAACTCAAACTTCCGAATCGCCCTAACCGGAACACCTATCGAAAACCGCCTCTCAGAGCTATGGTCTATCTTCGATTACCTCATGCCAGGCTTCCTTTACTCGTATAAGCAATTCCAAAACGATATCGAATACCCAATCGTTCTATTGCAAGACGAAGAAGCCAAACAACGTCTCCAAAACATGGTCGCACCATTTACCCTAAGACGCCTTAAAAAAGACGTCCTACAAGACCTACCAGACAAACTCGAAGAAGTACTATACGCACCACTTGAAGGTGAACAAAAAGAACTCTATCAAGCAAGCGTACAAAACCTCACAAACGCCCTGAACAACGAATCTAACGATGACTTCAACAAACACCGCATCGAAGTCCTAGCGGAAATTACAAAACTCCGTGAAACCTGTTGCTCACCAGCCCTTCTTTACAAAAACTACCAAGGAAACTCCGCCAAAGAAGACATGTGTATTGACCTAATCAATCGAGCAGTCAACTCCAACCACAAAGTCCTACTCTTCTCACAATTCACAAGCATGCTTGATATCCTCGTCAAACGCTTAGAACAAGAAGGCATCAAATACCACATGTTAACAGGAAGCACGCCAAAGAAAGAACGTGCAAACCTTGTAGAACAATTCCAAAACGATGACGTTCCAGTCTTCTGTATCTCCTTAAAAGCTGGAGGTACCGGCCTAAACCTAACCGCCGCAGACATCGTCATCCATTATGACCCATGGTGGAACACAGCCGCTGAAAACCAAGCATCAGACCGTGCACACCGCATCGGCCAAGAATCCATCGTAACCGTCTATCGCCTCATCCTAGAAGGATCCATCGAAGAAAAAATCCTTCATATGCAACAAGAAAAAGCAGACCTTGCCAACGGAGTACTCCAAGACCAAGCAATGGCCTCTTCCACCCTCTCGAAAGACGATCTGCTCAAACTACTTTAACCAAAGCGCCAATCCAGGCGCTTTTCTTTATGCACGCACAACATCACAATCAATTTCACTCGATTTAGAAATAGTCGGAATAGAACTAAAATGTCGGAATAAATGTCGGAATGGAACCAAAATGTCGGATTAAATGTCGGAATAGATGTCGGAATGGAACCAAAATGTCGGATTGAATGTCGGAATGAATGTCGGAATGGGACCAAAATGTCGGATTGAATGTCGGAATGGGACGAAAATGTCGGATTAAATGTCGGAATAAATGTCGGAATGAAACCAAAATGTCGGAATGAATGTCGGAATAAATGTCGGAATGGGACGAAAATGTCGGATTGA
>JAHHRC010000298.1 GCA_020026035.1 Erysipelotrichaceae bacterium
CTACACGTTCAATGTTTTCATATTCTAAGTATTCAATCTTATAGCCTACCCAAACAAATAGACCCTTTGAAAAACGTCCGTATTCTTCAAGACTTAAAATCGAATCTACAACTTGTCGTTTCATCAAACGATAATCACGTGCTCCATCAACAATTTCAACTTCTGTAAATTTGTTAATTAACTTATAGAATTGACGAGCAAACCAAGAACGAATTGGTGGCTCCCCTTTTCTTGTGACACGTCTTGTCCCAACAACATCGTCACCGTTCTTTTCCATCGTCTCAAACATCAATGGTAAGTATTCTGGTGGATCTTGTAAGTCGGAATCCATCACTGTTACATAGTCCCCCTTCGCAGCTCTTAGCCCTGCTAATAAGGCTCCTTCTTTTCCAAAGTTGCGGCTCAAATCAACTACACGAACCACATCTTGATCTTTTTCATATAATCTAAGGCATTCATCCATGGTGTGGTCATTCGATCCATCGTTTACGAAGATCAACTCATACTCCATATCCATGTTTGCCATTACTTTTTTGAGTGCATCATAAAATAACGAAACTGTTTCTTCTTCGTTATAGCATGGAACCACTACCGATAATAAAGCCATCTTAATTCCTCCTGCTTTGATAAGTATACTCTATCTACGTATCCAAATACAGATTAAAAAATCCTTTGTACCTTAAGGATTCTTTAATGTTTCGATGTTTTTAAACAAACATCAATGTATTCAAGATAGCCAAACACATACCAGAATATTGCTGTTTCAAGACGATTGAACACCCCTAAAATACCAATATCCAAGCTTGTTTGGATGATCATACACGCCACAAACACAACCAAATAGATCGCATGATTCTCTTTGATGATTTCTTTGTTGGCATAAATTCTTTGAATTGCCTTTACAACATAAGTCACAAACAAAATACAACCAATAATTCCCGTCCAAGCCAATAGGTTCATAATTAAATTATGGAAGTTATCCAACCCTGCTTGATACGACCCAACTGGTCCATTATTTGCATAGCCCCAACCTAGGATTGGCCGTAATGTAAAGGAATTCCAAGCACCAG
>JAHHRC010000299.1 GCA_020026035.1 Erysipelotrichaceae bacterium
AGTCAATTACTTATTGTATTCGTTGTCATGATGCTTAACGATAACGTCGTGAGCACCACCTTCAACGATGGATGTTGCTGATACAAGAGTTAGCTTCGCCTTGTCTTGTAGTTCAGCGATATCTAAGGCACCACAGTTACACATAGTGGACTTCACCTTCGCAATTGTAATAGCTACGTTTTCTTTTAAATGACCTGCATAAGGAACGTAAGAATCTACACCTTCTTCGAATGTAAGTTTACCCTTACCACCTAAGTCATAACGTTGCCAGTTACGAGCACGGTTACTACCTTCACCCCAGTACTCTTTTACATATGTACCATTGACCATTAGTTTTTGTCCTGGAGCTTCTTCAAATCTGGAGAAATAACGACCTAACATAACGAAGTCACTACCCATAGCTAATGCAAGTGTTACATGGTAATCGTATACAATACCACCGTCGGAACAAATAGGTACATAAATACCAGTCTTCTTGAAGTATTCATCACGTGCCTTGTTTACTTCAATAACAGAAGTAGCTTGTCCACGTCCAATACCCTTTGTTTCACGAGTGATACAGATAGATCCACCACCAATACCAATCTTAATAAAGTCAGCACCAGCTTCTACTAAGTAGTTGAAACCTTCTTCATCTACGACATTACCAGCACCAATCTTTACAGTGTCACCATAGTTGTCTCTTACAAACTTAATAACACGAGCTTGCCATTCCGAATATCCATCGGAAGAGTCAATGACTAAGCAGTCAACCCCTGCTTCAACAAGTGCAGGAATACGTTCTGCATAGTCGCGAGTATTAATACCAGCACCTACCATTAAACGCTTTTCTTCGTCTAACAATTCATTTGGATGTTCCTTATGAGAATCATAGTCCTTACGGAATACCAAATACACAAGATGATCGTTTTCATCAACGATTGGTAATGTATTTAGCTTATGATCCCAAATAATGTCATTACACTTCGAAAGATCATCGTTCAATGTTCCTGTAATCACCTTTTCTCTTGGAGTCATAAAGGATTCAACCTTCGCATCCATTTCAATATGTCCTAAACGAT
>JAHHRC010000300.1 GCA_020026035.1 Erysipelotrichaceae bacterium
CTTAACGGTGTACCTTCATGACTTAAATGAACCGTTAAATCTACCGTTGGATAAATACCAACCGCAAATACTTTCTCTGCATCAGTTTCACCATTTGCAAACGATACTGCCTCTAATAAATGCTGGTAAATCGATCGATCAAATCGATTCCCATATTTACAAGGTAAATCCTGTAACGCATAGTCTTCATCGGCAAACAATTTCGTTTCTTCTTCCCCTTGTAATACCAAGTTTCCTTTCTTTTCAAAATCACTTGGATCATGTTTCAAGGTATCGGCCGCAATATTACCATTTCCATCCACCACTTCAACTGGTGTAGAACCCTTCTTCGCTACAAAAAACGAATATGGTGCTTTGCCTGTATCATCAAATGGATATGGACTAACAAACTCCACCTTGCCATCTTTTAAGGCAAAATTTCCATCTTCATTCAGATACAAATTCACACACGCTTTATCTTTTACGTTTGGATTCACAAGAATTCCATACGTGTTTCCACTTTCATCTTCAAACCTTACATAGTCATTTGCATGTAAGCCTAAGTCCTCTAACTTAGCAACATCACTCACTTGTAACATGTCTTGTTGTATGCCATTTACAAATACTTTGACATAGTGAATATCACGTAGTTGACGACTTTCTTGCGCTTGAATAAACGTCACTTCCAACGGCACTTCATCACTTCTAACTGCCCTTGTAAGCATTTTTACTACTACTTCTTCTTTTTCTTCGTTAAAATCGTCTTCCCTACTTTCCACTTCTACGTCTTCAACCTCTTGCATTGACGCATCATCCTTTGCTGGCATTTCATCCTCTGCCTGTAATAACAGTGGCTGATTCACCATACCAATTAAACATAAAAAATAGACAAACTTTTTAAACAATTTTCACACCTCCCAGCATGTACATCATGCTATAAATATGGTAACGCAAGCGTTTACATTTTGCAAACAAGCATATAAAAAGGCCGAAGTTACCTTCGACCAAATCACTTACTTCACTTGTGTCCACTGTTCTTCTTTAAAGCCAACAAGCACGAAGTCATCGCCCACTAAGATTGG
>JAHHRC010000301.1 GCA_020026035.1 Erysipelotrichaceae bacterium
ATTGAACTAAAGCGTCTTGATTTAAATGCGCGTAAGGTCATTACAGATGGTGGCTATGGAGAAAACTTTACACACCGTTTGGGTCATTTCTGTGGCATTGAAGATCATGAGTTTGGCGATGTTTCAAGTGTCAACGAATCGCTAACCGAGGTTGGAAATATCTTTTCGATTGAACCGGGTATTTATGTGCCTGGGGTTGTTGGTGTGCGTATTGAAGACTTGGTGGTTGTGACGGAAGATGGCGTTGAAGTATTAAATCAATTCCCGAAGGAATTACAAATTATTGACTAAAAGAAAAAGGAACCGCGAGGTTCCTTTAATCGTGTTTGTTTAAGAAATCAATGAGGATTTCTATGTATTGTTTGTTTTGATCGATGAAGCACATATGACGGGCATTTGGTAGTAAGTGCCAAGTTGCGTTTGGAATATTGTCATAGAGGCTTTTACTTACAAGTGGTGTGGACAAGTCATCAGTACCTGAAATGATTAGTGTTGGTGTATTGATGAGGTGAAGTTTGTCTGTGTATTCATAGTCTTTAAGATTGCCGCTTGGGGTAAATTCATTTGGCCCCCAGGCAGTGATGTAGCTTTGACTGCCACATGTCTTTTTGCGTTTTAAGCATTCTGGGCTTTGGTCTGTGATGGCATCGCAACAATGTCGTTGCATGTAATAAGAAATGGCTTCTTGGCATGGTTTTGAAGTGAAGTCATTAGTGCGTTCTGCTTCAAAGATGGCTTCTTGGTAAGCAAGAGGGAGGTGTTTGATCATACGGTGTTGTTCGCTTGCGTATAGACTCGCGCTTGCAAGTGTTGAAGATAGTGTAATAGATTTGATGCCTTTTGGTTTATGGTCGATGAGGTAAATAAGTTCCATCATACCTCCCCAACTTTGTCCGAGTAGATGAACTTCATCGAGGTTTAAATGGTTGCGTAAGGCTTCGAGTTCTTCAATCCAGGTATCTTTGTGGAAAAGATGTTCTTCGTCAAAGACTTCGGATTTTCCACAACCAAATTGGTCGTACATAATAATGGTTCGATCATCCATTTTTGCTAGGTC
>JAHHRC010000302.1 GCA_020026035.1 Erysipelotrichaceae bacterium
GCGAATACATGAACAACATCTCCACCAAATGTGAATTGAATGTTCTGACCAATTTCAAAGTCTGTATTTCCCTTAAGATCAAGTGTTGGCACAATGATGATACCATCTTGATTACAAGCCTTGATATGAAGATGAACGCTAGAACCCATCATTTCAGATACGTCTACCTTACCATCAATCATCTTATCTGCATCACCTGTCAATGTAATATGTTCAGGACGAACACCAATACGAACTTCTTGTTCGCTTACATTGTTCTTAGAAAGGTTTACTTGCTTGTCTTCACTTAGTTCAATGACTGCATTTTCAAGCTTCACAGCATACTTACCATTTTGCTTGATCAATTGCCCATCATAGAAGTTCATTTGTGGAACACCAATGAATCCAGCTACGAACATATTCACTGGATGTTCATATACTTCTTGAGGTGTACCAATCTGTTGGATGACACCATCCTTCATGATTACGATACGATCACCAAGTGTCATAGCTTCTGTTTGATCGTGTGTTACATAGATGAATGTTGTGCTAATACGCTTACGAAGCTTAATAATCTCCGCACGCATTTGGTTACGCAACTTCGCATCCAAGTTTGATAGAGGTTCGTCCATCAATAGAACCTTAGGTTCACGAACAATCGCACGACCAATCGCAACACGCTGACGTTGACCACCAGAAAGAGCCTTAGGCTTACGATCTAAGTATTGTGTAATACCAAGAATTTCCGCTGCTTGGTTAACGCGTTGGTCAATTTCACTCTTTTCGATCTTACGAATCTTTAGAGGGAATTCCATGTTCTCACGAACTGTCATATGTGGATATAGCGCATAAGACTGGAATACCATCGCAATGTCACGATCCTTTGGAGCGACATCATTTACACGACGATCATCAATCAATAGATCACCACGTGTAATATCTTCAAGACCAGCAACCATTCTTAGTGTTGTAGACTTACCACAACCAGAAGGACCAACCAATACGATGAACTCTTCATCCCCGATTTCAAGGTTGAAGTCTTGTACTGCAAGAACTCCTTCTTCTGTTACTTTAAG
>JAHHRC010000303.1 GCA_020026035.1 Erysipelotrichaceae bacterium
CTCCACCAAGCAATAACCGTAACGCATAACTATAATCATTACACGTTGCATGCATGTCTGTTCCAACAAACACATAGTCCGCATAATCTAAATCTACAGAAAACCCATTGTCTTGTAGTGTAGCTTTTAATGGACTTGTCCCAATATAGCCAGCTACAGTCCGATTTGGCATTTGTTCCTTCAACAAGTCACACCCTGCCATTGTAGATGTATAGAAATGTTCGGCCTTTAAACTACGAATTCCCATCTCGTTATACTTTTTTGCAAGTTGACTATAAGACAAATTCGTCCGATTCGTCAGAATGAAAAATGGAATCTTTCGTTTACACAAATAGGTAATAAACTCACTTGTTCCATCTGTTACTTGGTTATTCGCATCGAGTAAACAGGACTCGGTAATCAAAAAACAATTTGCAATCATGAAAAAACACCTCTAGCGCTTATTATATCACACTCAGAGTCTTTCAATATGGTATGATTAAACCCGAAAAGGAAAAAAACATGAAACTCGTACATAAAATTATTCTCGTCGCTAGTATATTAGTTCTTCTAATTGGCGGCTTAATCTTAGACGCAAATATCACCGCACCATCACGCTATCGGGTCCGGTATGAAACACTCTCAAGTGTCTTTATTCCAAACCAACTGGATGATGTATCAATCTTGTTTTTCTCAGATCTTGATTACAACCACTTCATGAATGAAGAGCGTCTTGCAAAACTTACAAACAAAATAAACGCCCTTGCGCCAGATGCGATTGTCTTTGGTGGCGACCTCTTTGATCAAGACTGCGGTATCCTCGATGACAATACCAAACAAACCCTAACAAACTACCTCGCCTCCCTCGATGCCCCACTTGGAAAGTTTGCCGTCTATGGCGACCTAGACCATCGCTCCCAAGAAATGCAAGATACAGTCACAAAGATTCTTTACGATAGTAACTTTGAAATCCTAAACAACCAATCCGTCTTCCTAAGAAACAATGGATCGCAATCCATTTCTCTCATTGGACTTGATTCTGGATTAAATGGCCAACAAGACATCACAAATGCCT
>JAHHRC010000304.1 GCA_020026035.1 Erysipelotrichaceae bacterium
CTACCGAATTCCTTCTTGCATCAAGTACACGTTTACTATGGGTAAGAACTTCCATCCCTTCACTTACCGGTGTCGTACATGCCGATAACAAGGTTCTAGCACCCTTTACTTCCACAAGACAAACACGACACGCACCAGATCGATTAATATCCTTCAAATAACACAACGTAGGAATATGAATATGATTCCTTGTTGCTACTTGAAGAATCGTTTCACCCTTACTTGCAAGCAATGCTTGTTGATTAATCTTCACATGAACTTCATTCATAAAACATACCCCCTACCTACGTTCCACTGCCTTAAAGCGACAACTATTCAAACAAGCACCACACTTGATACACTTACTTGCATCAATCGTAAATACTTCCTTACCAGCAACACCAGTAATCGCACCCACTGGACAATTCCTAGCACACAAGGAACACTTACGACATAAGTCAGGGTTAATCTTATATTCTAACAATGCCTTACATACACCTGCAGGACATTTATGCTCTTGGATATGCGCAATGTATTCATCTTTAAAATGCGTTAAGGTTGAAAGAATTGGGTTTGGAGCCGTTTGCCCTAACCCACAAAGCGCCGAATCTTGAATACTCTTACAAAGAGTTTCCATTTCATCAAGCATCTCCATGGTTCCTTCACCTTTAGTAATCTTAACAAGCATTTCTAACAAACGCTTCGTACCAATGCGACAAGGCGTACACTTACCACAGGACTCTTCGACAATAAATTCCATGTAGAACCGTGCCACATCGACCATACAATTGTCTTCATCTAACACAATCATACCGCCACTGCCCATCATCGAGCCTGCTTTTACTAAATGATCGTAATCAATCGGCGTATCCAGTTCTTCTTCCGTCAAACAGCCTCCACTTGGACCACCCGTTTGAACCGCTTTGAACTTCTTGCCATTCGGACAGCCGCCACCAATTTCATAAATAATCTCACGCAACGTTGTACCCATTGGAACTTCTACAAGCCCCGTATTTACGACTTTACCACCTAAGGCAAAGACCTTTGTACCACTCGAATTCTCGG
>JAHHRC010000305.1 GCA_020026035.1 Erysipelotrichaceae bacterium
TTTGTGTGTACAATCTTGATTTTCCAGGGTTTGGGCAAAGCGAAGATCCAAAGAGCGCTTGGGGTGTTAGTGACTATGCGGCCTTTTTAGAAGCGTTTGTGGATGCGAATGGAATTGAGAATCCAATCTTGATTGGGCATTCGTTTGGATGTCGCGTTGCGATTCGTTATGCTGTAAACCATGATGTGAAAAAGATGGTACTAACGGGTGCAGCTGGGATTAAGCCAAAGCTAAGCTTACAAAGTAAAGTCAAGCAGAAGGTGTTTAAGGCTGGTAAGTGGTATTTACATGCTACACATCAAGAAGAACGTTTAGAAGAACTTAAAAAGAATGCTGGAAGTGAAGACTATCGGAATGCGAAGGGCGTTATGAAAGAGACGTTTGTCAAAGTTGTAAATGACGATGTGACAGATATTTTAAAGGAAGTAACATGTCCGACCTTGCTTGTTTGGGGTGAGTTTGATCAAGCTGTTCCGTTGTCGGATGGAAAGTTAATGGAAGAATTGATGCAGGATGCAGGGCTTGCGGTATTTGCTGGGGATGATCATTTTGCATATTATCATCAGGCAGATCGGTTTAATGCGGTCTTGGATGTATTTTTAAAAGAGGATAAGTAGTTTTTTATGAATATGATAAATATAGTAGGGCTTTTGTGTTGTGCATTGGTTCCGTGTAAGCATGCGTTGCATATGTTTCAGCAGAATCGTTATGAATGTGGAAGATATACGACATGGCTAAAAGGCAATGTGTTTGATGGCATGAAGCGGATTGTTGTGTTGCTTAGTGTTGGAATTGTTTGTGTAGTGGCAGGTTTTGTTGGTTATGAGGTGAGTGGGTTTGTTGGTCTTGTAGTTGGTTTGTTCTTGTTGTTTAAAGAGAAGAAGGCAAGTTATATTAAGCCACTTGTATATACAGGCCGAGTGATGCGGCAGATTGTAGTGTTAGTGTGTCTTATGGTGTTAAGTGTGTACATGCTTGTAAGTCTAGGGTATGCAATGTATGGGTTATTTGTAAGTGTACTTGCACCTTGGCTTCTTATGTATG
>JAHHRC010000306.1 GCA_020026035.1 Erysipelotrichaceae bacterium
CAGGTAGAAACGGTTATTCAAGCCTTGACCCTAACGTTCGTGAAGGCGATATGCGCCCACTTCTTGATGCTATTTTAGAGCATATTCCATCACCTGAAGGCGACCCAGATGCTCCTGCACAAATCTTATTCTCATCACTTGAATATGATGAATATGTTGGTCGTATCGGTGTTGGTAGAGTTGAAAGAGGTACTGTTAAATCTAACACACCTTATGTTTTATGCAAGCAAGATGGAAGCCAAGAAAACATCCGTCTTACAAAACTTTATCAGTTTGAAGGACTTAAAAGAGTTCCTGTTGACACTGCAACTGTCGGCGACCTTATCTGCGTTGCAGGTATTCCTGACCTTAACATTGGCGAAACTGCTTGTGACCCTAACTGCGTTGAGCCACTTCCATTTGTTAAGATTGACGAGCCTACAATCAGTATGAACTTTATCGTAAATGACTCTCCATTTGCAGGTAAAGAAGGTAAATTCGTTACAAGCCGTAATCTTCGTGAAAGACTTTTCAAAGAAGTTGAAACAAATGTATCTATGCGTGTTGAAGAAACAGATTCTATGGATACATTTAAAGTTAGTGGTCGTGGAGAACTTCATCTTTCAATTCTTATTGAAACAATGAGAAGAGAAAACTATGAATTCCAAGTTTCAAGACCACAAGTTATTCTTAAAAAAGACGAAAAAACAGGTCAGACTTTAGAGCCTGTTGAACTTGCAATTATTGAAGTGCCAGAAGAATATGTTGGCGCTGTAATGGAAAAACTTTGTGCTCGTAAGGGCGAAATTCAAAATATGGATACTCGTTCAACTGGTATGACTCATCTTGAAATCAAGATTCCTTCAAGAGGTCTTATTGGTTACCGTAGCGAGTTCTTAACAGATACAAACGGTAACGGAATTATGAACCAAGTATTTGTTGGTTTTGAACCTTATGCTGGCGAAATTGCTACAAGATCAAGAGGTTCAATAGTTGTTTACGAAACAGGTACAACAACCGGTTATGCTTTATGGAACACTCAAGACA
>JAHHRC010000307.1 GCA_020026035.1 Erysipelotrichaceae bacterium
AATACCGCATCCCATAGCTTTTCTAAAGCCACTTCATCCGCATCATTTGGGAAGACTTTCTTTGCCCAAGTCACATTTGGAATTGCTACAATACTCCATTGACCTTGGCTTGCCATTGTATATTTACGGAATGGACGCATACCTTCCATACGTCCTCTAGTAATTTCCATCATTCGCTTTGGATCACAATCATCCATCAATCCTGGAATTGTAGAAATAATATTCAAGTATGCACACTTACGTTCCTGTGCTTCCTTTTGACGCATCTTTTCCCATTCTGGGACATTTGCCATACATTCTAAATCCCCATACAACATATCATTGTGAGCCATTTGTGGATCGGACCAATACATCCAAACATCACTCGCTCCAGCATCATACGCAGCCTTTTGACAAAGACGTGCAAATTCAAATGTTTCTACAGAGGAACGAATCACCAATAATTGTCCTTTTTGAACATTCGCTCCATGTACCACTGCTAGTTTTGCATATTTTTCTAAAATTGTTTGTTTTACCATCTTAGCTTCCTTCTTTCTACCAAGCGTCATTATAACACACTCCCACAAAGAAAAAGACCATTAGAACCTTTCTAACAGTCTTTCCATCTTTAATCTGCTAAGGAACCAAATGGATCCCAAGGTTGTAATTCAATTGCCTCTTGTTCAATTGCCTTTAAAGACGCTTCGTCTAGATAGAAACGTTTTACACCTGCTTCATACACGTATTGATCAAACCACGTATCACTCATCGTGTAGAATCCATCATTTGCAACTTCATGGCTCCAAGAGTTTTCAATCTTCCATCGATTTGGCTTTCCATCCACCAAATTCACACCATTGATCACCATCGCATGATTCATACACGATACACGACCGTCTAGCATTTCTGCCTTTGTCATACCCAAATCAATATCAAAGGTATGTTCATAATCATAGGCCATATCATCCCAAAGACCCGTTGTACGATCGCCAAACTTCGAACAATCACAACCAAACCAAACTGGCTTTCCATCTTCTAATTGAC
>JAHHRC010000031.1 GCA_020026035.1 Erysipelotrichaceae bacterium
TTTCGTTGAAAAACGATAAAACTGATCTATTTCACGATTTCTGAATTTTCGTGATATTTAGTTGCGGTCAACGAGGGACACGAGGTGCAGTGATAGGATTTCCTGCACTCAAATGAATCCACTCAGTTTATCGATTGTTAAGGCATAATCATCCATTCTTCATCAAAAATCCTAGCAAACAATCCTAGGTAATAACACACACCACTTAAAAAGGACAATCGCATCTCGACTGTCCTTTTGTTTTACGATTTAATGTCTTCCCCAAGTCTTCTTATGGAACAACATAAAGATTGGGAAAATCTCTAATCTACCTGCCAACATGTCAATAATCATAACCACTTTTGAAAACGGCGAATACAAACTAAAGTTACACGTCGGCCCAACTAAACCAACACCAGGCCCAATGTTATTAAAGGTAGCTAATACCGCCGAAATATTCGTTTCAATCGGATAATTATCCATCGACAACAACAAAATCGACACAATAACGATCGTCACATAGGCAATCAAATACCCATGCACATTATCTATCACATCTTCATTCACCGTAGAACCATTCACCTTTACTTTATTCACTTCATTCACATTCAGATTCTTCTTAAAGTTTCTACGCAACGACTTCTTTAACAACAAAATACGAGAAACCTTAAATCCACCACCTGTACTACCTGCACAGGCACCACTAATCATTAGAAATAAAAGAATCGTCTTAGAGAACGTTGGCCATAAGTCAAAGTCACATGTTGCATAACCAGTTGTTGTAATAATACTCGACACCTGGAAGAACACATGTGAAACCGTCTCATTAAAGCCATCAAATTGCCGATACATATTAATCGCAATCAAGCCCGTCGATGCCACAATAAAGAACAAATACAACCGTAATTCTTCATCCTTAAACACCTCTTTAAACCGCTTCATCAAGATTAAGTAGTAACACGTAAAGTTAATCCCAAACAACATCATAAAGATCGCTGTCACATTCTGAATATACCGACTATATCCAGCCATGGAATCATTCTTAATTCCAAAACCACCTGTGCCAGCCGTACCATAGGCACAACAAATCGCATCAAACAGCGGCATTCCCCCTGCTAGTAGAAACAACAAGTTAATAACCGTCAAACCAACATAAATCCCATATAGAATCAACGCCGATTGTTTCACTCTTGGCACAAGCTTCCCAACACTTGGTCCAGGACTTTCCGCTTTCAAAATATGCACCGCATATCCTTCATTCTTATGCGTCAAAGGCACAATCGCCATCAAGAACACAAGAACCCCCATCCCACCTAACCAGTGAGAAAAGGAACGCCAATACAACAACCCCTTCGACATTGCTTCTACATCACACAAAATCGAAGAACCAGTCGTTGTAAACCCCGACACCATCTCAAATAACGCATCGATAAATAACGGAATCTCACGCGACATATAAAACGGCAAACAACCAAGAACACTCATCACAATCCAAGCAATCCCCGTCGTTGCCAAACCTTCCTTCGCATAGAATCCCTTCTTCGCATCCTTACACAACAAATACAAGCCCAATACAACCGATAAAATTATCAAAATCGTATCAAACAAAGCCCTTGCTGCTACAATTTCCCCATACTTCAAAGAAATAAACACAGCCGGAATCATAAAGAACGCCTCAATCGCAAGAAGCGGCGCAATGATTCTTCCCATCATTTTATAATTCATAACGTCTACCCCTTAAAGATATCATTCAAACTCAAAATACGAGTTTTCACATCCGTCACAATCAACACCGAATCACCCAAGGCAAACTTCGAATCCCCATTTGGAATCTCAAAGTGATCCTTATGACCAATGCCAACAACCAACACATTGTCCTTCATCTTCATATGCTTCAACTCAACATCCACATACTTACAAGACGCATCCACACGGAACTCAATTGCTTCGGCTAAGTTATTGGCAATCTTATGAATCGTCAAAGCCCCACCTTGTTTCTCATTCATAGCCCGAACATAACGCACAATATTTGCACACACCAAATCCTTTGGCGAAACAATCGAACCAATCGGCAACGACTGTACAACACTCGAATCAAGGGTATGCGACAACTTCGTTACAATCTGATTAATATTCATCGCATTCGCATACAAGCCAATAATAATATTCAACTCATCCAAGTCCGTTAACGACACAAGCGCATCCCTTTGATCCAAACGCTCTTGTTCCAAAAAGGCCTGATTACTCGCATCCCCATGAATAATCGTCGTTTCCTCCAAAAGACACGCCAACTCTTCACAACGCTTCTCATCCTTTTCCACAATCGTACACTGAATCCCCGACTTACTTAACTCTTGGCACAAGTAATACGAAATACGACTACCACCAGCAATCAAAGCACGCTTATTCTTACGTGTAATGATATTCAAATTCACCAACAACGTATTCAAATTATTCGTATTCGCCGTTACATAAATACGGTCATTCTCCTTCAATTCAAAATCCCCATACGGAATCACACACTCATTATTACGAAGCACCGCGCACACTAAAACATTACAATGCACAATACTCTCCAAACGACGCAAAGACACCCCATTCAAAGGACTCTTCGCATCCACCTTCAATTCAACAATCTCACACATTCCCTTCGCAAAGCGATCAATCGTTAAAAAGCCCGGGAACTTCAACAACCCAGCAATCTCCTTCGCTGCCTGTTGTTCCGGATTAATCACCATATTCAACCCAAACACATCCTGCATCGCATACGCCTGCATTCGATACTCCGGATTCCGAATACGCCCAATCGTATGAATATTATGATTCATTCCATGCGCACACATACAAGCCAACAAGTTAATCTCATCCTTGTCCGTAGCCGCAATTAAAAGATTCGCATCCTTCACACCCGCCTCAAACAACGTCTTCATACTCGCCGCATTCCCTTGAATACCACTCACATCATAAGATTCAACCAAACGATTCAACACATCATACGACATATCAATCATCGTAATATCATGACCTTCAAACGCAAGCTGACTCGCAATCGTGGAACCAATCTTACCTCCACCGGCAATTAAAATCTTCATAAACCCCTCCATACCCTGAAGCACAATGACACAATTATACAAACAAAATGATAAATTTCATAGATACAAAAAACCAAGCAAATCGCTTGGCTATATCCATATTACCTATTCGCGTTGTAACTCAATGACATATCTAAAACCTGGCCATTTTCTCCAACAAAGGAAATCACTTCCCCTTTTTCATTCACATAAGGTAGCGTGTATAAATGAAACTCAGATGTTTCAGGATCTTCTTGCAAACACACCACTATATTCTGATAAATCCCATTCTCTAGATAACTCGCTTTTTTCTGCTTTCTTATCTCAAAACTAGCAGAATCTAAATTCGGATTGTAATACTCCAACACACCTTGTTTTACCCGATAGTAAATAAAACCAGATTGATCCGTTCCATCCATTAGATAATGAATATCACCTTTTGTGTCAGCCCCCTTATCCACATCAAATGTTCCATCTGAAAACGCCGCAACCGCCATAGCCCTAGCTGCTCGTATATTTGCCTTATTTGTCGCATCAATCGCAGCTTGTTTCTTGCTCGCAAAAAGTGGAACACTTATTCCCGCAAGAATTCCTACAATCGCCACAACAATTAATAATTCCCCAATCGTAAATCCCTTTTGTCTATTCTTCATATGTCATCCCTTAGTCTGACCATAGTTATAGCATATTTAATCATTTATGTCTTCAATTACCATACAAATCACCATTCTTTCTTTCCCATGCAAACTATGATAGATTAACAAGCGGTGATATTATGACAAATCAAAACGTAAAAAAAGGAATGATCCACATCATCTTCGCAGCCTTCGGCTTTGCGACAATGTCGGTATTCATTCGTCTATCTGGGAACCTACCTACCATGCAAAAGGTCTTCTTCCGAAACCTATTCTCACTCCTTATAGCCTACTCCACCATCCGTAAACAACACACCAACTTAAACATTCCAAAACAAAGTAGACCAACTATGCTGCTGCGGTGTGTATTTGGTGGTACCGCAATGATTGCAAACTTCTATGCCATCGACCATCTAGGAATCGCCGATGCAAGTATGCTAAACAAACTAGCCCCATTCTTTGCCATCATCGCTTCCTATATCATCCTCAAAGAAAAACCAACCAAACTCGACTGGACAAGCCTTACAATTGCCTTTCTTGGTTCCTTGTTCATCATCAAACCAACAAACAACCTATCCCTCCTCCCTTCCCTAATCGCCCTATACGGCGGCCTTGGTGCTGGAGCTGCTTACACCTTCGTACGCAAGATGGGCCAACAAAATGTAAAAGGCGTAGCCATCGTCTTCTACTTCTCCCTCTTCTGTACCCTTTTAACCCTACCTTATACCATTCTTCAATGGCAACCACTCACCATTAAACAATTCCTATGCCTACTAGGCTCTGGAATCGCTGCAGCCATTGGACAATTCAACGTCACAACCGCCTACCAATCCGCCAAAGCCAAAGACATCTCCATCTTTGACTACACCCAAGTCCTCTTCGCAGCCATCTATGGACTTGTCCTCTTCCAAGAAATACCCGACCACTATAGCTTAATCGGGTATGCCATCATCCTATCTTCCGCCATCTATAAATGGCAAATCACAAGAAAACAAACACCAGTACAATAGCGTATTGGTGTTTTCTTATACAAAAAACATGGCGGCTTTTAAACCACCATGTCTATTCTTACTTTTCTTGTAGTCTTCTTGACAACGCATGCCCTTCATCACGAGCTTCTTGCCCAAAGAACGAACATGTATTAATCGATTGTTCCCCACGATCAAGCTTCGCAAGTTCGGACTTCTTCACAAGATACCCCGTTACACGAACAACATCCGTATTACATAGATATCCAGAGAAGAAACGCATACCCTGATCAAAGGCACCACTCACAATATCCACAACCGCACCAGGTGTATTCAACCAAGTCTCTTCAAATTGGAAGATATCTCCAACACCCGTTGGGAAATACTTATGGAAACGTTCTGAATGCATAATCTGCTTCGGCATAATTGGCTCAGCCCCAACCGGAATACGTGCACCAGGTGTTTCTAACATACCATCCGCTCCAATACCAACTTGCGCATGCAACCGATACTTATGCCCACAGCTCGCACAATACTTCGTTGTATGTGCATTTACAATTTCCGTTAGTGCATCCATGATCTTAACTCCAAGATCATCCACTTCCTTGTTGTTACCAAAGCCTTGTTTACGATCTTCCACACCACTCAAGATATTTGCCGCCTCGGCAAGACCAATGACCCCGAACATACCACCAAAGTGATCAAGAGAAATAAAGCCTTCCTTCACTAAGAAGTTCGAAGTAAAGAAATTCGTATGTTCCACTAAGAACTCAATACGATCATCCATCATCTTAAGCATCAAGTTTGCATAGTAAGGTAACACATTTTCAAAGAAATCAGCTTGATCCTTTGCCTTCAATGCCACACCTCTTAACTTAAAGCGAGGAAGAGTAAAGCCTCCACCACCAATCTCTAAGCCGTTATAACAACTTGCAATGGCATAATGCTCACCCCATTCACTCACAAACATCTTATGGTTCGCAAACGATGGCTTCGCCGTTTTCAACATACAAGTTGCGCACAACTCTGCAAACTCACGAGGTGTTACATCCTTATCATAACGAACCGTAATATTTGGAACCGCAAGCTCTAATTCTTCCGTCAATTCCAAAATAATACGACCCGCTAGTGTATCATGTGGACCAATATTTGCATGCACGAAGGAATCTGTCACCGTACGATCCACGTTCAACATAAACAAACGAATCATATTCTTCGCAACTTCACGATCTTCCTTCAATACAAATGGTTCTAACAATGTATCCCAATCGCCAATATACACCGGATACGATGTAATACTTGGCACATGGTTGTACATAATCAATAAATTATTCAAAGCTTCCGCTAAATTAGACGCTGGTTCAAGCCCTAAAAACTCTGACCCCTTGTCCATTAACTGTTGGTAATTAGGACAAATATAACGTGGACGATAAGGTGCATTTCCTTCACCTAAATCATCAATACAGCCATCTTCAATAGCCTTTGCTAATTCATCGCTAATTTCAATCGTATGGTCCAAACTCTCCGCATATTGCGCAAGAGCCATAACCTGCTGACGATACGTCAACTGTTGATTTTGTAAGATATCTAAAATTGGATTTGTCATATAATTACCTCCACGACTTCACTATAACACGTTTCTGAAAGCGTTAACAGTCTGATGCCTATCACAACAACGCCCCTTTAAAGTCTAACGCCTATTGTACGCCTACAACCCCCCTGAAACAAGTAAAACACACCAAAAAAAGTGAGCAAAGCCCACTTTCGTTTAACCAACCATCAAAGACACTTTTGTCTTATCAATATGCTTATAGAATGCATACGACGTCACAAAGGACACCAACTCGGCAATTGGGAACGCCCACCAAATCTTGTAAATATCCCCACTCAATGAGAACAAATACGCAACCGGAATCAACACCACCAACTGACGAACCAAGGAAATCACCAAGGAATACGAAGACTTACTCAACGCCTGGAACAAGGATCCAATCACAATTCCAACCGCAGCTAACGGGAAGGAAATACTAATAATCTTAAGCGCTGGAATTCCTAATTCCTTCATATGACTCGAAGCACTAAACATATCCAACAACGTACTTGGAATCAAATGGAAAATCACCGTACCAAGCGACATAAACAACACCGCATAAATCGTTGAAACCTTAATCGCCTCCATCATACGTCCCTTATTATTCGCCCCATAGTTATAGGCAATAATCGGAATCAACCCATTACTCAACCCATAAATCGGCATAAAGACAACCGACTGCAACTTGAAGTACACCCCAAAGAACGCCGTAGCTGTATTTGAAAAGGCAATCAAAATCAAGTTCATCAAATACGTCATCACCGAACCAATCGCAATCATAAGGAAGCTTGGAATACCAACCACAAAGATCTGCTTAATCACTTCCCACTTTGGTTTAAAGATCATCTTCACATCAATCGTAATATCAATCTCATTCGACTTATAAATGTAATACCCAACAAATACCGCAATCACCTGCCCTAAAATCGTCGCAATCGCAGCCCCATTTACACCCATTGCCGGTAAACCAAAATACCCAAAAATCAAAATCGGATCCAAAATAATATTAATAATCGCACCACTCCCTTGAGTCACCATGGAGAAAAACGCAAACCCAGTTGACTCAAAGAACTTACAGAACATAATTTGAAACATCGTCGCCCCAGCAAAGAAACTAGAAATCTTCAAATACGAAATCGCATCCCCAACAACACTTACATCCGATGTCTGTGACAAAATAAACTGCTTCGACCCATAAAAGGCAAACACCATAAACGCCAACGAATACATAATAAAAATAAAAATCGAATTATCCGCAGCCGTATCACTCAAAGAATAATCCTTCTTCCCTAACGCCTGAGAAATCACCGTCGCAATACCTGTACCCGTACCTACCGCTAAGGCAATAATCAAATTCATAATTGGAAATGCCAACGTCACCGCCGTCATCGCCGACTCACTAATCTTCGCTACGAAAATACTATCCACAATATTATAAAAAGACTGGATAAACATCGAAAACATAATCGGTACCGACATCTTCACCAACAACTGACGAATCGGCATCGTCCCTAATTTATTTCCCTTACTCATAAAAACCTCCTACTTACTTGGTATCTTAGAAACCATTCGTCGCAAACAGTCCAATACCATTTCCCTTTCACCATCCGTTAAAGAACTCGTAACACAAGCTACCCAATCACTCAAAATCTTCCGAATTAAAGGCACCCGCTTTTTACCTTCTTCCGTCAAAAAGACATTACAAGAACGCTTATCATACGGATCTTTTACTTTCTTTACAAAACCTTTATCCACAAGGCCCTGAATCACCTTTGAAGTATGCGCTGGATCCACATACAAGGCATGCGACAAATACGCTAAGTTCACTCCCTCATCCATCGGAATGTTTAACAAAAACATAAATTCCGACGAACTCACACCTAGATCCTTCATCGCCGCGTTCGTATGAATCAATTCCGCACGATACAACATCGCAATATACTTTCCAATCTGCCGTACATCCGACTTCATACAAAACCCTCCAAAAAAAATTCCAAATGCTATTCTATGCAAATATACTTGACATGTCAATCATTAATTACAAACTAGTTTTCTATATAAATAACGCATAAATAATGAACTTAATAACCTTTGTGTAAAAAAGATAAGAAATTTGAGTAAAGTTATTTCTTGAAATAACCATTCAACCACTGTATAATAAGCCCATCAAGAAAGGAGCTCAGGAAATGAACAGAGAACTAACTGAAGAAGATATCCGCAAAATAGAAGCATACGACCGCATGCGCGACTATCAGAATTCCTATGTAAAGGAAAACTACAAGCAAGTCCTATTCCGTTTCCATAAAATCGAAGACGCTGAAGTCATCGAAAAGCTTGACCGCGTCAGAAATAAAACGGACTACGTACGCGAACTAATTCTTAAAGATATCCAAGGTGAATAATTAAAAAGTCTAGGCAAACCGCCTAGGCTTTTTCTTTCCACGCTTCATACACCGGCTCAACACCAGCCTTCAATTGACAAACATAATCCTCCAACACAACCTTCACATCCCCACTCAACAAACAAATCGCCACCACATTCATAAACGCCATACAAGCCATACACAAATCAGCCACTTGCCATGCCAACAACAAATTCGAATTCGCTCCAATAAACACACTCACAACACAAAACAACCGAAAAGCAAACAACACCACACGATCCTCACTCATAAACCGAATATTCGCCTCGGCATAAAAGTAATTCCCAATCAAAGACGTAAAGGCAAACAAAATCACCGCAAAAGAAAACAAGCCAACTCCAAACTCACCAAACAAACTAAATACCGCCGCTTGCACTAATGGAATCGCATCAAGTCCTTGTACAACCTCTAAATGTTGCGTACAAAGCACAATCATCACCGTCGTCGTACAAATCACAAACGTGTCAATAAATACCGAAATCACCTGCACTAAGCCTTGTTTTACAGGATGGCTCACATTGGCCGAAGCTGCCGCATTCGGAGCCGATCCCATACCAGCCTCATTACTAAACAATCCTTTCTTAATCCCAACAACCATACAACTCGACGCAAAGCCAACAAACATCGATTTCACATCCATCGCTTCCTTAAAAATCGCAGCCACGATTCCAGGCACATAGGAAAGATTTGCAATCGTAATACAAACCCCAATTAACAAATACAAAACCGCCATACAAGGAACTAACACAGCACTCACTTTGCCAATCGATTGACTGCCCTTAAAAAAGAAATAACCAGCAAACAAACTCAACACAACACCACACAACAACCCACTCGTATTTCCATAATACGTAAACGTCGAGACAATGTTATACGCTTGCAAACCATTAAATCCAAAGGCAAACGTCACAACCAAAATACAAGCAAAGATAACACCTAAATACCGTTTCCCAAACGCTCCTTCTAAGTAATACGCCGGTCCACCAACAAAGCCATCCCCCGATTTTTTCTTATACATCTGTGCTAAGGTACTTTCCACAAACGCCGAACTCGACCCAATCAACGCTGTTACCCACATCCAAAAAACAGCACCAGGTCCAGCTAACACAATCGCCGTTGCGACTCCAGCAATATTCCCTGTTCCAACACGTGATGCCGTTGCGACCATCAATGCCTGAAATGAAGACAAGCCATCTCCAGAATTTTCCTCTTTCAATACACGGATTCCTTCCCCAAACAAACGTACCTGCACAAAATTCATGCGAATCGTCAAAAACACACCTGCACCAAGTAATACCCAAACAAGCACATTCGAATAGATCCAGCTATCCAAAATACCTGTGATTCTTGTCAACATTTCTACCATACATACCTCAATTCTTTAAAAACCTATTGTTCAAGAATACCACAAAACCTACAATCCACAAAAAAAGCGTACACGCAATGTGCACGCTAATCCTTACCTAATTGATTGAAATTATTGATAGTCAACTTCAACAAGCTTTACAGCTGGGTGATCATCAATGTCGCCATTGATTTCGATTTCACCGTTCACAACCTTGTCGAATAATTCATTGTATTCGTCCTTTGTGAACTTTTCGAAGCGCCAGCTAGCATCGTCTGTTGGAAGACATACAGCATTTTCTTTTGCACTTAGACGAGCAGATTCACCTGCAAGACCTTCTGGCCAAGCATCGTTTTCGCCCCACATAGCAAGTGCATCATGTGTAATTGCTGCAGAGTTCTTCATAGCAGAAGTGATCATAACTGGAGATTCATGTGCTTGGTTAACGTCAACACCAATTACAAGACCATCGTTTGATTCAGCAGCCTTTGTAACAGATTGGAATTGTCCACCACCACAAGAGAAGATTACTTCAACACCATCTGTGTACCATGCATTCATGTTTGCATATAGGTCATCTGTTGGCCAGAATACACCAGAATACATGTAACGAATCTTCACATCATCGATTCCTAGTTCTTCACATGCATATTCAGCACCTTGAATGAAACCAGAACCGAAACGTACAACCGCTGGAACAGCCATACCACCACAGAATCCTAGATTCTTGTAGCCTTCTTTAACGATACCATATCCTGCAAGGAATCCAGATTCCTCTTCACGCACTTGGATACAGTGTGTATTTTTCGCAATTTTGATATCTGCTGGGTCATCCGCTGGATGAGGTTGACCGTCAATTAGTAGGAATGATACTTCTGGATATTCATCCTGAAGTTTGTAAATGGATTCTTCAAATAAGAAACCAGGACATACAACAACTTTGGCTCCATTTTCAATAGCCTTACCAATGAACTCTTCACGAGATGATGCTGAATCTTCATCTGGACGGTAGTATGTATAGGACTTACCGGACTCTTCACCATAAGCCTTAACACCTTCCCAAGTCGTTTGGTTGAAACTACGGTCGTCGATGTTACCGCAGTCGGTAATCATAGCAATCTGATACTTACCATCATCGCTTGTGCTTGACGTTGTTGTTGCGCTAGAATCACTTGATTCACCACAACCAACAAGTGTCAATGGAAGTAACGCAGCCATCATTACTGAGAACAATTTCTTCATTTCTTTTCCTCCTGTATTGTTGTAACTACATGGAATATATTACCTTGAAAGCGCTTAATTTGCAATACCTTTCCAGTACTCTACACAAGATATTTTTCACAAAACTTTCACAATTCAATAAACACACCCATATAAAAAAACGAATCAATGTCAATAAACATTCATTCGTTTTCAAACACTTATCTCTTACCTTTATCGTAAGGAATTCCTTCTGCCTTAGGTGCACGAGAATTCTTCGAAGTAAAGATCAAGGCAACCAAAGTCACAAGATATGGAACCATCTGATAAATATAGTAACTATTGGAAATATTCTCAAAGCTTGGTAAGAACGGAATACTTGTCGCATAGTTTCCTACAATCTTGAAGAAACTAAAGAACACAGCCGCCTTAGCAATGGAACTAGGTGTCCAGTTACCAAAGATCATAACCGCAAGTCCTAAGAACCCGTATCCAGCAACCGTACCTGTAAATCCAGAACCAGCTGCCACTACGAATGCTAGACCACCAATTCCACCAAGGAACCCAGAAATCATAACACCCGCATAACGCATCTTACGAACATCAATACCAACTGAGTCAGCAGCCTGTGGATGTTCCCCACACGCCATCAAACGAAGACCAAACTTCGTCTTATAAAGCACAAACTTTGCAAGAATATAAATCACAACTGTTAGAATCGTTGTCAAATACAAGTTCTTAACAAACATAATCTGGAAGAACCCAGCACCCTTTTGATAGGTACCCATCTTTACCCAGCTTGGAATCATAATATCTGTACGACCTTGCCCTTGGATTGCCCAAGCAAGAATGACAGAGAATGCTGGAGGGAAGATATTCAACGCCGTACCACCAATGGTCTGATCCGCTTTCAAATCAACCGCCGCATATGCAAGCAAGAGCGAGTACACCATACCCATAAGACCCGCCACAAGAATTGCTACAAATACCGATAACTGATTCTCAGGCAAACCCCAACTAGGCGCATATTGCATGGTCAATGTTCCAAACAATGCACCAATAATCATAATACCTTCCAAGGCAATATTAATTACCCCAGAACGCTCAGAGAACATACCACCAAGCGCCACTAACAACAAAGGAACCGCAAAGACAATCGTCATTCCTAAAATATCCGCTAGAATCTTCATCTACTTACGCCTCCTTTTCATTTCCTAAAGCCTTACGCTTATGATTTGCCACAATCTTTTCTTTAATCAATAACGAGAATGCCGCAAAGTAAATAATTGCCGAAAGAATTACGTCAATATACTCAGGCGAGAAGTCCGGCTGCATTGCCTGCCCACCAACTCGCAAGAAGGAAATAAACAACGTCGATAGAATCGTACCAATTGGCTCAGAATGCGCCAACAAGGCAACTGGAATACCATCAAATCCCATCGTCAATAAGTTCTTTTCAATCAAGTATTCAGCCGTACCAGCCAAGTAGTAAATACCACCACCAAGACCAGCCAACGCACCAGCAATCATCATCGCATACACAATGTTTGCCTTTTCGTTAATACCAGCATACTTCGCACCTTCCGCATTGAATCCACACGCCTTCAACTCATATCCAAAGGTTGTCTTATTCAACACAATGTGACAAAGAATCGCAACCGCAATGACAATAAAGATGGAAATATTCATCGATCCAGAATTAAACAACTTATCAAGCCCAGCATGGGGAATAATCGCATTTGGATTTCCCACCGCTAACGCCGCTGTACGGTTCTTAATTGGTGAACCATAATCACAAGCCAACAACCCAGACACATTAGACACCATAACATTCGTTAAGAATAACCCAATCCAGTTCAACATAATCGTCGTAATAACAACGTTTACATTAAAGTAGGCCTTGAATAACCCCGGGAACATACCCCAAACAGCACCGGCAACCGCAGCCATCAATAAACAAACAGCCCAGTTTGCCTTAAAGTGCAAGGCAAAGATCAACGCAACCATTGCCCCAACTGTATATTGTCCAGGTGCACCGATGTTAAACAAACTCGTCTTAAAGGCCATACCAACCGATAACCCACACAACATCAAAGGACCCGTTTGGTATAACACCTTTGCAAACTTCTCTTTACTTGCAAAACCAGTAAACAACAAATTACTAATTCCATTAGGCGCCTTGGAAGGATTAAAGATAAACAATAACACCGCTCCAAACAACAACCCCATCGCAATGGAAATCAAACTTGAATATAAATTTAAACCAAAGGCTGAGATTTCCTTTGTCTGCTTTTTCTTACTCATTCCTTAGAAACCCCCTTCTTACTCATGTCCATGCGTTTCGAACCAGCCATGTATAGACCTAATTCTTCCTCATCGACCTTACCGCCTTCAAATTCACCAACAATCTCACCTTCATACATTACAAGGATCCGATCTGGAACACTCATAACTTCTTCCAATTCAAGCGATACAAGCAAGACAGCCTTCCCTTTGTCTCTTTCCTTTACAAGTTGGGAATGAATGTACTCAATCGCCCCAACGTCAAGACCACGAATCGGCTGAACCGCAATCAACAATTCTGGTTCATTATCAATTTCACGAGCCACAATCGCCTTTTGCTGGTTACCACCAGACATCGAACGAACCACCGTCTTCGC
>JAHHRC010000308.1 GCA_020026035.1 Erysipelotrichaceae bacterium
GTTAAGATACGTTCAATGATTGGATCATCGGCACGATTAATAAACATACATACCTTTTCCATAACACCCGTTTCTTCAAACGAACGCTTAAACATATCGGCAACGTCATTCTTGACACCCATTGCCCCAAAGACAATACAGAAATTCTCACTTGAATCTCCGGTCAACTTTGCTTGCTTAACAATTTGAATTGCAAGCCGATCATGCGGCAAACCAGACCCCGAAAAGATCGGTAACTTCTGCCCACGAATCAACGTATTCAAACCATCAATCGCCGAAATCCCCGTACAAATATAGTTTCTAGGATACTGACGACTCACCGGATTCAATGGTCTACCATTTACATCCGCATAGGTTTCCGTAAAGATTTCCTCTAAGCCATCCATCGGTTGCCCTAACCCATTAAAGGTACGCCCAAGAATCTCTTCACTCAATCCAAGCTCCATTGGATGTCCAAGTAACTTTGTCTTCGTATTCGTTTTTCCTAACGAATCCGTTCCTTGGAACACCTGAATCACAGCTTTCTCACCTTCAATTTGGACAACACGACCATCTCTTACTTCGCCATTGGCCAATTGAATCGTAACCATTTCTTCATTTGAAACATTCTTAACATGATCAAGGGCAATCAAAGACCCTTTGATTTCATCAATTCCTAATAATTGAAGACTCATAATTGCCCCTTTCTACTTAATCGAAGCTAACGCTTCATCAATCTTTGCCATATAGCCATCTAACAATGCAAGATTGTCATTTGGCACATCGTATTTCATCTTAATCACTTCTTCAAAAATACCCGTCTTCACCATCAAAGACACCGGAATATGTTTGCGTACATATTCCTTACAAGATGCATGCAAGTACGAAATCACAAGCATCATCTTGTACTGCTTTTCCATTGGTACATACGTATCATCCTTGTGGAACGCATTTTGTTGCAAATACCCAACACGAACTACACGAGCAATCTCTAAAATCAACTTTTGATCTTCCGGAAGCACATCCGAACCAATCAACTT
>JAHHRC010000309.1 GCA_020026035.1 Erysipelotrichaceae bacterium
CTGACTACGTGGGTTCGATTCCCATCACTCGCTCCATTTGTAAGTTAACCGCTATATGGCGGTTTTTTTGTGTTTTAAGGCGTTGTGGGCGTTGGTTTGTTCAAGGAGTGCTATACTGCTTGAAAGGAGCTTTTATGAAGTATGTAGGATATGTTGGTACGTATACAAATAAAGAAAGTAAAGGACTTTATCGGTTTGACTTAGATCACTGGAAACTTGAGGTTTCTTTGTTTGCAGATCTTTCGCAACCAAAGTATGTATGCTTTGCAGAAGAGTATGTTGCTTGTGTGCATGCGGTTAGTGATCAGTCTGGTATGAGTGTGTATGATCAAAGTGGAAGGTTAGTGGATCGAGTTTTGTATGAAAGTGTTCCTTCTTGTTTTATTACGTATCAAGATGGATTGTTTTATACGGCAAACTACCATGAGGGAAGTGTGAGTGTGCTTTCGTTTGTTGGTGGTAAGTTAGAGGTTTTGAAACGAATTGTTATAGGTAGTGGTGCTGGTTGTCATCAGGTTCTTATTGATGATGGATTGCTGTATGTTCCATGTTTGAATTTGGATGAAATACAAGTGTTTGATGGTGATTATAGGTATGTACGGGCTATTGTATTTCCTCGAGGTGCTGGATGTAGGCATGGTGTATTTCATGGTGGCTATTTGTATGTTGTTGGTGAGCTTGATGGATGTTTGTATGTTGTGGATGTTGAAACATGTGTTGTGTTACGAAGGTATGAAGTATTGAGTAAAGGTGCAGCTGCGATTCGCATGGTGAATGATTTGTTGTATTGTTCGATTCGTGGCGAAGATTGTATCTGTGTGTTTAAGGTTTGTGGAAAAGAAGTAGAGCTTTTACAACGAAAGAAAACTGGTGGAAAGATTCCAAGGGATTTTGTGATTGTGGATGATTTGCTTGTTGTGTGTCATCAAGAAAGCTCTGAGATTCTTGTGTATTTGTTAGAGGATGGTTTGCTTGGTGAAGTTGTAAGTGGTGGTAACGTTTTAGAAGGAGTGAGTGT
>JAHHRC010000310.1 GCA_020026035.1 Erysipelotrichaceae bacterium
TTAATGGACATGCAGGCCCAGCTTGAGAAACAAAATGCCGACAAACAAGAAATGATTCAGAATATCTCCCATGATTTAAAGACGCCAATTGCGACGATTAAGTCCTATGGGGAAAGTATCAAAGATGGGATTTACCCATATGGGTCTTTAGAGAAGTCGATTGATGTCATCATTCAACATGCAGATCGTCTAGAGAAGAAGGTTCGTAGTTTGATTGCCTTGAATAAGATGGGGTATTTGTTGGATGATTGTGAGCCTGGGGATACGTTAGATATGAACCAGGTGATTGATCAAGTGTTGTTGTCATTGAAGGTCATTCGTCCTGAGATTACCTTTGAGAAGGATTGTAGTAAGGATGTCTATTTCCATGGGGATGAAGATCCGTGGCGGATTGTGGTTGAAAACTTAGTAGACAATGCCTTGCGGTATGCAAAGACGAAGGTGAAGATTTCCTTGCATGAAAATGAGCTTCGTGTGATGAATGATGGGGCTAAGATTTCCGAAGCACGGCTCGAAAAGTTATTTAAGCCATATGAAAAGGGCACAAATGGGCAATTTGGTCTTGGATTATCGATTGTATACAAGGTCGCTACGACCTATGGGTACAAAGTAGAGGCGGATAATCTTGAAGATGGGGTTGTGTTTGTGGTCTTTAAAGAAGTGAGTAAGAAGAAATCAAAGAGTGATTCAAGTCGAATTGCAAGTGGTAAATAGTGTGTTTAACCTACTTTGAACGTGTGTTTGAGGTGGGTTTTCTTTGTTTTTACCAAGATTGTCCCTTTTGGATTGTGCACTTTTATTGTAAAATGGAAAAATGATAGAAATAAAGGAATACAAAGGGGTACGAGTTGCGTACCGTAAGAGTGGATCAGGACATGCGGTGATCTTGTTGCATGGCTGGGGTCAGAATATGCAAATGATGGAAAAGATTGAAATGCATTTAAAGGATTCTTTTTGTGTGTACAATCTTGATTTTCCAGGGTTTGGGCAAAGCGAAGATCCAAAGAG
>JAHHRC010000311.1 GCA_020026035.1 Erysipelotrichaceae bacterium
CAAGTAGCTCCTGTAGCGGCGAGTTTCTTAGAGACAATGCCGGTATTGGATGATGTGGTTGTTGAAAAGACGGTTCAACGTTCGAAGTACCATACGGTTGAAGAAGAGGTTGTGCCAGTTAGAGAAGAGGCTCACTTTGTACAAAACAATGTGCAACTTGATCAATCTAGTAAGACCAATCAAGCGTTATTGGATGGTCTAGCGGATGAGCAAGTTGTAAGTGATGTCTATTTGAAACAAGAAGTAAAACAGCCTGTTGTAGAACCGATTCGCAATGAAAAGCCATATGTTCTACCGGGTATGGATTTATTAGATCCAATTCCACCGAAGAAGGATAAAGACTTGAATGCGGAAGCGGCGAAGGAAAAGGGTCAATTGTTAATCAATGTGTTGAATAACTTTGGGATTGAGGCAAGGTTATTGGATGTGCACATTGGGCCATCGGTTACGAAGTTTGAGATTCGTCCGGAGGCGGGTGTTAAGGTAAGTAAGATTTTGAATCTTACCGATGATATTAAGATGCAGATGGCGGTTCGTGATATTCGTATTGAAGCGCCAATTCCTGGATTGAATGCGGTTGGTGTGGAAATTCCAAACGTTGAATCGGTTCCAGTTAAGATGCGTCAGTTGGTTGGTCAAATCAATGAAAAGGATAAGGATCAACCGCTTGTCATTATGCTTGGTAAGGACTTGATGGGAAGAACGATTACCTGTCGTTTGGATAAGATGCCACACTTATTGATTGCCGGTGCGACTGGTGCTGGTAAGTCGGTATGTATGAACTCGATTATTACATCGTTATTGATGCGTACAAATCCCGAGGATGTAAAGTTACTTCTCGTCGATCCTAAGAAAGTAGAGTTTACGCCATATCAAAAGGTTCCACATTTGATTGGACCTGTGATCAATGATCCAAACCAGGCAAACAATGCCTTGAAGGTCATTGTTAAGATCATGGATGAACGCTATGACATGTTTGCGAAAGCGAGTGTTCGTAACATTCAAGG
>JAHHRC010000312.1 GCA_020026035.1 Erysipelotrichaceae bacterium
ATATGTTGATTGGTTCAAAGACGAAGTTAGATCCACAGACTGGTCTTGACTACTTCGTAAAAGGTGGTAATGGACATGGTACGTTGGTTGTGACTGGGAATGAATTTGGTCTTGGTGACAATGAGACAACGAAAGAGTTGTTCCGTAATGGAGAAGTGAAGCCGAAGTATCAAGATATGATGAATTCACTTGAGTTTGAGATTCTTGACAAGGATGGTAATGTTGTAACGAATGGTACATTATCAAATGGTGATGCGGTAAGGTATTCGATTCGTTTTGATGAAGATATCTTGAAGGAATTGAAGATGCGTCTTGTGAACAATGTCGTGATTGTTCCGGTAGAAGGATTACCAGATGTGAATATGATTGACTTTAAAGATATGACACATGTGGAATGGACGTTCAATGCACAAGGCAATCCTGTTTTGGATGTGGATATGAGTAATGTTCCTTGGAAGGGGGATATTAAAGCTGAAACGAAGTCGATGAGTAATGGTGTAGCGGTTGTGTCGTTTGTGTATGATAATGATGCGATGTTACAGGAAGGATACTTGTCTAATAGTGATACGGATACGTTTGAATTTGAAGTAGGTGAAATGCCGAAGATGCCTATGAATCTGGAAGACGGTGCTTTAGTAGAAGCAATTCGTGCTGTTACAGATCCTGTTGTAGAAGCTCGTATTCATGAATGTTCGGATCACTTGGAATTGGATGGGGTTCAGTATCCGATTATTAAGAATGACTTTATTAAGGTAGAATTCCATCAAGGTAAGATTTCTGCGCATTATAGAACGCATCTTGCAAAGGATGATGATAGTGCGATTTATTCGAAGTTTATTCAAGTGGATGCTTATCAGATGGGAGATGGTTCCTATAGAGTGAATTTGATTGAACCTGGTACTGGTTGTGTGATTGTAAAAGATCCAACTCGTTGGGGATAATTGATTTTGTTGGCACTCAAAAATATTATGGGGAGACCTGCGATGAGTCGCTAAAATGTTATGGGG
>JAHHRC010000313.1 GCA_020026035.1 Erysipelotrichaceae bacterium
AAATCATTCGTATGATTGGCTTTGATTCCTTAGAGGCAAGTCTTCCTACAATGAAGGCTACCGTGGGGAAATTAAGTCCAAGACAACATCTTCGTCGTTTGACAAGATCGGTTCTTGTTGGAATGAACTTGAATGAAATCATTACCTATACATTAGTCAATGACACCTTTATCAAAGAAGCATGTATGCCAAAGGGAGAAGTAGTAGCCCTTGCGATGCCGATGAGTGAAGCACGTAAGAATGTTCGTACGTCTTTGATGAATTCAGTATTGGAATGTGTGCAATATAACAATGCCCATGGAAATAGTAATCACTGTTTCTACGAGATTTCAAAGGTCTATGCAAAGGGCTTAGATGAAGAACGTTTGGCGATTTGTTTAGATGGTAAGATTATGCAAGATCGTCTTCATAAGCTTTCAGTAGAAGGAGACTTCTATTGCATGAAGGGAATCATTCTTGAATGGTTGAAGCGTCAAGGATTCAATGAAGCACGTGTTAAGATCAAAGAAAACAAGACAGATGTAAAACACTTCCATCCATATCGTAGTGCTGAAGTATACATCGATCGTACATTGTTAGGAATCTTTGGAGATATCCATCCAGCATATGCAAAGAACTATGATTTAAAGAATGTAGTGTATGCCGAATTGAACATGGAAGTTGTATTAGCTGCGAAAACTTCGAAAGTGAAGTTTGAAGCGATTGATAAGTATCCAAGTGTTTCAAGAGATATCGCTATTGTGGTAACGAAGGATGTAAAAGCAGAAGACATTCTTGATAGCATCCGTAGAACCGGTAAGAAACTTGTTCGTTCCGTAGAAATCTTTGATGTCTACGAAGGGGAACATGTTGAAGAAGGCAAGAAGTCAATTGCTTTGCGTGTTGTGTATCAAGCAAGTGATCGAACGCTAAATGATGAAGAAGTAACGAGTCTTCATACAGAAATTGTTCAAACACTCGCAAAGAAGTTTGAAGCAGAATTAAGAGGATGAGACAAGATAGCGT
>JAHHRC010000032.1 GCA_020026035.1 Erysipelotrichaceae bacterium
ATCTACACACTTTGTTAAGAATGGTTTCAATCAGAAAACTAAGCAAAAGTATCGTCGTAAATCATGTGAAGCGGTTATTATGGCGAGAACGAAAACGATTTTCTCGAATTCTAAAGTGAATTTCCGCTTCTGGATTAAGTTCATTCTTAGAAAAATCAAATGATGGTCCTTACAGAAAATCGCAGCCTCAACTGCTCTTTGTAGGACAACATGTTTCTTCATTAGACATAAATTTTATGAAGCTATCTCGGCTAATATCAAATCTAAGGTCTGCCTAATGAGAGCTATAGCCAATAATGACAATATTCTTTTCAAATTAGCTGGGTTAGGCATAGAAAGACGTGAAATTATCAATAAATTCAAAGATCACTTGACCAGTGGTTCTCTTGTTGTAATCGACAAGAAACGTGCTTTAGAAACATTTGTTACCGAGTGTGGATGTACACCAGATATCGTATCACCAGGATTTTTCAAATCTTCACTAGGTAACACACTTGCTACAGTGAATCAAATTCACTAATCATTCTAAGAATTAGTGGTAAGAACACATGGTATATCCACCCGACATATTCAAGGTGATCTGGATTGGCTTCTATGTTTGTTTAACCCTTTTCAACTAATTCACTGAAGTTAGCAAAAGAAAGAAAAAAAGAAAGCCGTAAGGTATTACACTTACAAGCTTTCTTAATTTTGATAGAATTTACAACTTAAACCTCAGAAGAACTATTCACTGTCGTAATGTTTTTTCTTGAAAGGTCTAAAACGTAATCAAGGTACCTACTAAAAACTCGAAGAAGTCCTTAAGACCATGATTCTACAAGTTTTTCAAGCAGTAATATTTTTACGCATTATTCCCATTCAATGGTTCCAGGTGGCTTAGACGTAATATCTAACGCTACACGATTTACATGCTTTACTTCATTTACGATACGTGTAGAAATCTTATCTAAGACATCAAATGGAATACGAGCCCAGTCTGCAGACATACCATCAATCGAAGTAACTGCACGAATCACAACCGTATAGTCATAGGTTCTTTGATCCCCCATAACACCAACGGAACGAATGTTTGGTAGGCATGTAAAGTACTGCCAAATCTCACGTTCTAAGTGTGCTAAGCGAACTTCTTCACGCAAGATTGCATCCGACTCACGAACAATCTCAAGACGTTCTTCGGTAATTTCACCAAGTACACGAATACCAAGACCTGGTCCTGGGAATGGTTGACGCCAAACCATTTCTTCCGGAAGACCTAATTCAATACCCAAGGCACGAACTTCATCCTTAAACAACATATTCAACGGTTCAATCAACTTGAACTTCATATCCTTTGGTAAACCACCTACATTGTGGTGAGACTTAATCGTTTGCGCTGTCTTTGTACCAGATTCAATGACATCCGTATACAACGTTCCTTGCGCTAACCACTTAATATCCGTACCACTCAATAGCTTTTCTACTTCATCACGGAACGTATAAATAAATTCATTTCCAATAATCTTACGCTTTTGTTCCGGATCACTTACACCCTTCAAAGCACCCAAGAAACGAGCACTTGCATCAATCTTTGTAAGATTCAAATTCATATTCTTCGCAAATGTTTCCATAACCGATTCCGCTTCACCCTTACGAAGAAGACCATGGTCAATAAACATACAATACAAATTCTTACCAATAGCCTTGTGCAACAAAGCCGCAACAACCGAAGAATCTACCCCACCAGACAATGCAAGCAATACCTTGTCACCCTTTACTTGGTTACGAATTTCTTCCACTTGTTGATCAATAAAGTTCTTCATCGACCAATTCGCATCTGCCTTACAAATCTCAAAGACAAAGTTACGAAGAATATCCAATCCATATTCCGAGTTACGAACTTCTGGATGGAATTGCAATGTATAAATCTTCTTCTCATCATTTGCTGAAGCCGCAAATGGACAAGTCGCAGAACTTGCAACACTCTTAAAGCCAGGTGCTAATGTTGAAACTTGATCCCCATGGCTCATCCAACAAATCTGCTTTTCAGGAAGCCCCTTAAACAACAAGGAAGTCGTATCTACTTCAATCTCAGCACGACCATATTCCTTCTTATCACTTGGTGATACAACACCATCGTTCATGTAATGCGTCATCTGCATTCCATAACAAATTCCTAAAATAGGCAACCCACACGTAAAAATCGCTGGATCACACTTTGGTGCTCCATCTTCATATACACTATTTGGACCACCAGAGAACACAATCCCACGAACATCTTGCATGGCAAGAATATCTTCCAAAGATGTATCTCCTGGATGTAATTCACTATACACACCGAATTCACGAATACGACGTGAAATTAATTGGTTATATTGACTACCAAAATCTAAAACAATAATTTTATCTGTCATCTACTTCTCTTCTTTCTATACCATAAAAGAATACCATTCTTTTTAACAACAACCAACAGGTTAATTTAACAAAATACAATTCCAACAAAAAAAGTTGATTAACTCTCATTAACCAACTTCTAAACCTTATCGATTCACACTTGTACGAACAAGCTCTAACAACTCTTCCCACTTATTCGGTGGAACATAACCCGGTGTATATGTTACATACTCCCCATTCGTATTTACAAAGTATGACGAAGGGAATCCACGCACACCAAATTTCGCTGTCACTGCACCATCTAAATCGTAGACAATTTCCATATCGTATCCAGCGTCCTTCATCTTCTTCTCAACGCTTTCAATACTACCTTCTCTACCATTGTCTGGCATATTCACAAGAAGCACCACAAAGTCCTCATTGTTGTCTTTCACACTTTGAAGCTCAGGCATCTCTTGCATGCAGTAAGGACACCAAGTCCCAAAGAAGTTAATAATCACATTCTTACCCGTTAAGGAAGAAAGCGTAATTTCTTCTCCTTCAGCATTCATAAGCGTAAAGTCAATCTCACTAGTTGTCATAACATTCTGTTCATTTGTAACACTGACTTCTTCTTGTGTTTCTTCACTTACTTTCGGAACATTTGTATTTTGAACTTGCTTAAAGCCATTCATTAACATAAAGCCACCCATCACAAGAATCAACAAGCCACCAACCATCTTTGTATACACTACAACATGTTGTTTCTTCTTAATCCATTGAAGCACTTCTTCGGTAAACAAACCAAGCAATACAAACATAATCATAAACCCACATGCAAAGCTTGCAATATAGGCATAACTCATCATTCTCGTTGAGGCATTTGCGGCAAGTACTAACGCACTTGCAAGCATTGGCCCAACACATGGTGACCATGCAAAGGAGAAGGCAAAGCCCATTAAGAAGGCATTCAAATACTTCTTATTCCCCTTTTGAGGCATATTCATACGACGTTCTTGATTCAACCAAGGAAGCTGAATCACATCCAGTGAGAATAAACCAAACACCACTAACAAAATGCCGCCAACAATTTTAAATGTCACTTCATTTTTCTTAAAGAATGTCGCAAAGACATCCACACCTAAAGCCGTAATTACAAACACCATACCAATGCCTAATACAAAGCATAGTGTTGCGATTGTCGTTTGTGTACGAGCCTTCTTTTTATCATCCCCAAGAGAACTTGCATCCACTGATAAATAGCCAATGTACAACGGAATCAGCGGTAACACACATGGTGAGAAGAAAGCAAGTAGTCCTTCTAGGAAAATTCCTAAAAGCGATACGGTTTCATTGATCATCGTTTTTCTCCAATCTTTATCGATTATCCAACAATGCCACTAGGAATCACTCCAACAAAGGTTAATACAAGAAGTAAAATACCTAAGATAATGCGGTAAATTCCAAAAATCTTAAAATCGTGCTTGCGGATATATTTTAGGAAACTACGGATTACAATCACCGATACCACAAAGGCAACTACCATTCCAACAAGTAGAATAAACCACCCTTGAAAGCCAATCACAATATCCATTTTTGCCATCTTAATAAGCTTTAATAACGAAGCTCCAAACATCACAGGAATCGCCATAAAGAAGCTAAACTCCGTCGCTGTTCCTCTAGAACATCCAAGCAATACCGACCCTAAAATCGTACTACCACTACGTGATGTTCCAGGAATCAATGCCAATGCCTGGAAACAACCAATCTTACAAGCCTTCTTATAGTCCATTGACTCAATCGAAGTCGTTGTCACATTCGCTTCTCTATTTTCAATCCAGATAAACAATACACCATACAATATAAGCGTAATTGCAATCACAAGTGGTGTCGATAATTTCGCATCAATCAAATCATCCAAGAAGAACCCAGCAATCCCCGCTGGAATTGTCGCAATAATAATCTTCACCCACAAACGATACGTCCGATTTCTTTGTTTCTGTGACTTTTCTTTTGAAAATGGATTTAAGCGTTGGAAGTACAACAACAATACCGCAAGAATGGATCCAAACTGAATCACAACCTTGTACATGTCCCAAAACGCAGTATTCACAGCCACATCTTCAAAGACATGCATCGGCATAATCGTATTCATCAGAATCAAATGGCCCGTCGAACTAATCGGCAACCATTCTGTAATACCTTGTACAATCCCGAATACAATGGATTTTAAAACTTCAACAAAAAACATATTCATTCTCCTTCAATGCATTAATCATACACGGAATTTGAATTTGTGAAAGCCTTAATCATAGTTTCCAAGCATAATGTACTATAAGAATGTAAAACTACCTATTTTAATGCCCAAAACATCCATTCGATTTATCATTACAACTTCTACCTCCACTACATTTCCTTATGCAAGGGATTACAAAGGAGTGGAAACCTTTACACAAATGCACCAACATTGTAAAATTAACGAGTATTACGCAATTATTTGCGAATCAGTTTCATCATCAGATTCACATTGGAGGAATAAAATGGAATTAGAAAAACTCTTGCTAAAAAAGCTTAGCAAACCTATCAAAGACGCAAGCCGTGAAGAACTTTACGCCGCTACACTAGCACTTGTAAAAGACTTAACCGATGCGCGTCCACTTACCGATGGTAAGAAAAAGCTATACTATATCAGTGCCGAATTCTTAGTCGGTAAACAATTAGGAAAAAACCTAATTAACCTAGGCATCTACGACGAACTAAACGAACTCTTCGAAAAAAACGGAAAGAGCTTAGCCAAAGTAGAATCCTATGAACAAGAACCATCCCTAGGAAACGGTGGACTTGGAAGACTTGCTGCATGTTTCTTAGACTCCATCGCAACGCTTGATCTAAACGGAGATGGTATTGGTCTACGTTACCACTATGGTCTATTCAAACAAACATTCAAAGACCACAAACAATACGAAGTACCAGATGCTTGGCTTCAAGAACCAAACTGCCTACGTAAAACAGACGTTACATTTGACGTACAACTAGGTGGCAAGACATACAAATCAAGAATGTGGAACCTTGATGTTGTAGGATATGAAAAAGGACGTAACACATTACGCCTCTTCGATTTAGACACCATCGATGAATCCATCGTAACAGACGGCATCAACTTCGATAAAACCGATATTGAAAAGAACCTAACCCTTTTCCTATATCCAGATGACTCCGATCGTGATGGACAATTACTACGTATTTACCAACAATACTTCATGGTCTCAAACGCTGCGCAATTAATCCTTGCCGAACAAAAGCGTCTAGGAAATGATTTAAAAGATTTAGCACAACATGTTGCAATCCAAATCAACGATACCCACCCATCCTTAGTCATCCCAGAATTAATTCGTCTATTAATGCTAGAAGGAATGACACTCAAGGAAGCTGCGAATATCGTATCGGAAGTATGTGCCTATACAAACCATACAATCCTAGCCGAAGCGTTAGAAAAATGGCCAATGGAATACCTCATGGAAGTCGTACCACAGTTAATGCCAATCATTGCAGGTCTAGACTATGCGGCAGTATGTGCATACCACGATGACCATAACCTAAACATCATTGACCAAGACCACCGTGTCCACATGGCACGCATGGACATGCACTACAGCCACTCCATCAACGGTGTAGCTGCCTTGCATACAGAAATTCTAAAAAACCAAGAACTTCGTCCATTCTTCAATATCGCACCTTGGAAGTTTAACAACAAGACAAACGGTATTACATTCAGAAGATGGTTGATGCACTGTAACCCAGAACTCGCTGCCTTAATCACAAAGTTAATCGGCGATGACTGGAAACACAACGCAATGGAACTAGAACGCTTAATGTGGTTCTACAACGATGAAGGTGTATTAAACCACTTAGATCGTATTAAGTACAACAACAAAGTAAAACTTGCTCAATTCATCAAAGAAAAGCAAGGCATTGAAATCGATCCAAATTCCATTTACTGCATTCAAGTAAAGCGTATGCATGAATACAAGCGCCAACAAATGAATGCCCTCTATGTCATTTGGGAATACCTACGCATCAAGAGCGGCCAACTTCCACCACGTCCAATCACTGTGATCTTCGGTGGAAAAGCAGCGCCAGCTTACTACATGGCACAAAACGTCATTCACTTGATCCTATGTCTACAAGAACTCATCAACAACGATGAAGACGTAAACAAGTACCTCAAGGTTGTAATGATTGAAAACTACAACATCGCCAAAGCCGAAGTACTCATCCCAGCATGTGATATTTCCGAACAAATTTCCCTTGCCTCCAAAGAAGCAAGTGGAACAGGTAATATGAAGTTCATGCTAAATGGTGCAGTCACTCTTGGTACAAACGATGGTGCAAACGTAGAAATTCGTGACTTAGTTGGAATGCACAACATCTTCACATTCGGTGCATCCAGTGACCACGTTATCCACTTGTACAACACAAATGGCTACCATGCGCGCGACTACTACAACAACCACGAATCCATTCGTCGTTGCATTGACTTCATCACAAGCGATGCACTTCTTGCAATCGGTGATAAAGAAATGCTAACAAGCCTACAAGACAACCTTATGAACAAAGACTGGTTCATGACCCTTCTAGACTTAGACGCATACTGCAGTGCGAAAGAAACAGCCATCTATGATTACTGTGACCGTGCAAAATGGACACGTATGATGATCAGTAATATCGCTCGTGCAGGTTACTTCTCAAGTGACCGTACAATCGAAGAATACAACCGCGATATTTGGCACTTATAAACAAAACAAGATCAACCACTTCGGTTGGTCTTTTTGTATACAAAAAAGACTAGACACTTACCATCTAGTCTTTTGTTTCTTATAGATCGTCTTCAATCGCAGTAATCTTTGCGTATGCTGTAGATCTTGCTTCAAAGAAGTCGGTTTTTACCATGTTCGCATTGGAATACTCGCTTACCCAAGCCATATTCTCCGGTTCATCTTCATAGCCTTCATAAAGAACCCCTAAGCCAAGCCCTTGGCAACGCATATTTCCAAGATACTTAATGTAATCTTCCACCATGCGCTCATTCAAACCAGGCAATTGGTTCCCAATGACATATTGACCCCACTCAATTTCCTGACGTACCCCTTCGTCAATCATATCGCGAATCATCTGATTGTTTTCTTCCGTAAAGAGTTCTGGCTCTTCCTTTTGAAGTTCTAACAAGATTTCTCTAAACAACCACAAATGCGTATTCTCATCACGGTTGATATAACGAATCTCTTGGGCAGATCCTGGCATCTTGCCATTTCTTGCAAGATTGTAGAAGAACATAAAGCCCGAATAGAAGTACACCCCTTCCAAAATGTAGTTGGCAATACATACACGCAAGAAGGTTTGTTTATCTTGTTTCTCAAGGAATTCATTGTATAAATCCCCAATGAACTTATTCCGCTTCAATAAATGCTCATCATCTTTCCATTGGTAAATGATCTCATTGCGTTCATCTGGATTACAGATGGTATCAATCATATACGAATAGGATTGTGAATGAATACATTCCTGGAAGGTTTGAATCGACAAACAAAGATTCACTTCATTCGCCGTTACATAACTTGAAATATTTGGCAAGTTCGCAGATTGCAAGGAATCTAAGAACACTAAGAAACTCAACACCTTATCATACGCCGTACGTTCCGGCTTACTAAGCTTTGGATAATCACTCTTATCCTGGTTCATATTGATTTCTTCTGGCACCCAGAAATTATTCATCGCCTGACGATACCAATCACTACACCAATCATACTTTAAGTTATTAAAGTCATTCATATTCGTCGTATTAAAGTTAATCATACGACGATTTCTTACATCAATGTCACCATCTGGATTAAACAATGGACGACGATTAATTACATTTTCCATACTTACACCCCTTTATGCCGAACAGCTTTCACAAGACTCAACTTCTAACGACTTCGACCGTACATAGTATACCGTCTTTACACCCGATTCAAAGGCAAGAATATACAAGTTCAATAACTCAGACATCTTGTATTCATTTGTAATCCAGAAGTTCACCGACTGTGCTTGGTCAATATGACGCTGACGAACACCTGCAGCCTTTACTGACCATGTTTGATCAATCGAATGGGCATTCTTATAGTACCACCATGTCTTACTTGATAAGTCCGGTGCTACACGTGGTAAGATTGCACCCTTCTTTTCTTCTAAGAAGTAACGATTCATAATCGGATCTAAACCAGCACTAGTACCAATCAAGATCGACGTACTCGACGTTGGCGCAGTCGCTAATAAGTACGCATTACGAACACCATGTTCCATAACGTCCTTCTTTAGTTCAACCCACTTATCACACACATAGTCACGACGATCAAAGTACATACCACTTTGCCACTCACTACCTTCATAGAACTGATACGTTCCACGTTCCTTTGCAAGCTTACAAGACGCCTTAATCGCTGCATAGTTGATTTCTTCAAACACTTCATCAACAAACTTCAAGTGTTCCTCGCTTTCCCACATAATGCCATTCTTCGCTAGCATATGGTGGTAGCCACTTACACCTAAACCAACCGCACGATACTTTTGATTCGTAACTTGGGCATTTGGAATTGGATAGAAGTTTAAATCAATAACATTATCCAACGCCCGTACTAAGGAATCCGTCAAATCTTCAATCTCTTGATGATTCTTCACATCGACATTTCCTAAACAAATACTTGCAAGATTACATACCACATAGTCTCCAGGCTTTGTCGTAGTAACAATTACCTTATCCCCATCCTTTGTCTCAACGGTTTCACTTACAAACTCTGTTGAAGACATATTCTGGGCAATTTCGGTACATAGGTTTGAACAATAAATCATACCATTGTGCTTATTTGGATTGGCACGATTGACAATATCACGGTTAAAGGCAAATGGTGTACCTGTTTCTACCGCTGATCTTAAAATCAAACGAACCACTTCTTTTAACACAAGAACACGCTTAGAAATACGATTGTCATGCACACAATCAAAGTATCTCTTTTCCCACTCTTCGCCATAGTAATCTTCTAAGGAGTAGCCCTTGATCATTAAGACATCATGTGGATCTAATAGATACCAATTCTGATTCAAATCTTCCTTGGCCATCTTCCAGAACAAATCTGGATAACATACCGCCGGGAAGACATCGTGTGCCTTCATACGGTCATCACCGTTGTTTGTACGAAGCTGTAAGAACTCTGGTAAATCCTTATGCCATACATCCAAATACACCGCAACAGCACCTTGTCTTACACCTAATTGGTCAACCGCAACCGCAGTATCATTGATGACACGAATCCACCTTATGACACCACCACTTGCACCTTCAAAGCCACGAATGGAACCACCACGCGAACGCACCTTACCAAGGTACATACCCATGCCACCGCCATACTTCGATACTTGGGCAAATTGGCTTACGGAATGATAAATTCCATCAAGACTATCAGGTACTGTGTCAATAAAACAGGAAGACAATTGATGATATGGCTTACGCGCATTCGATTGCGTTGGAGTTGCCATTGTGACCTTATGCAAGGACATCATGTCATAGAAACGCTTTACCCAACCCAAACGATCATTGGTTTCTTTCATCGCTAAATGCATCGCAATCCCAAGATACATTTCCTGTGGACTTTCTAAAGAGACATGTTGATGATTGTGGATCAAGTAACGAGAAATCATTAAATCTAATCCCGCAAAGGTAAACAAATCATTGCGTGATTCATCAATCATTTGCTCAATGACATCAATTTCCTTATGGGAATAGTTTTCCAGAATATAGCTACCATAAAGCCCTTCATCCGTTAAATAACGAAGCTTTTCATAGAAGTTATGCAACCCATACTTTTCTTCTTCAATCTTCAGTTTGTGCTTAAACTTAAAATACAACAAACGACCAGCAATCTTTTCCCAGTTCGGTTCTTCTTTATCGGTCATTTCCGCAGCCGATCTTGTCAACAACTCTAAACGTTCATTGACATTCATATCTGGCTTTGACATGGATTCATATTTATTTAACAAACGAACAATCTCGTATTCTTTATAGTCATTTTCAATACGTTCTAACACATCATCTAAGCCATCTACCCCTACAAGGTTTGTAAGCTTCATCCGTGTCTTACGCATCTCGGTACGTTTTTCACGATAGAGAATGTAAGAACGTGCTACATCGTAGTAGCCATCCTTCATTAAACTTTCTTCGACATAATTCTGAATCGTTTCAACATCCAAAGATTCCGCATTTACAAAATGCTCCTCCACGGTATCTAACACAACCCCTAAGTTGTCCGCATCAATCGTCTGATTTACGCTTAAAAAAGCCCTTTGAATGGCCTTTTCAATCTTCGATCGATCATATGCGACTTTATTTCCACTACGTTTTACAATGATCATACAATCGTCCTTTCCTACACTATTTGTCATTGTATCCTTATAACGTTCTATTTGCAATAAACATGCATTGTACATATACAACGAAAAAAATGGCACCCATAAAAGGCACCATTTATTCTTATTTATTCGCTTCTCTAGCCGCTTTTTCTTCGCGATTCTTTTTCCACAATTCTGCTGCACGAGGAGCCCATGCATCGGCATATGGTTTACATTTATCAAACACATGCTCAACTGATTCTGGGGAAATCAAATCGGTCGAATGTGCACCAGATTCTTCCACCATACGTTGTAAGTGATGTGGATTTTCCAACATCGGACATGGTTGTAACATGTTTTCGTTAAATGGTTGGTTTTCACGATACTTCAAGAATAGAGGCTGACGTAAGCAGTCTAGCAAATCTAATTCCTTAATATTTGCAGAACTATAATGGATGAATACACAAGGTTCTACGTCCCCATTGGAGTTAATGTGGAGGTAGTTTTTACCACCGGCAATACATCCACCAATGAATTCCGCGTCATTTTGGAAGTCGATTGTAAAGATACTATGACTGGATTCTTCCGCACGAATCTCACGTACACGACGATATACATACTCACGTTCATCTGGAGATAATAATAGATCCGGGTTTGCATCATTTCCAACTGGCATATAGTGGAAGTACCATGCAATACGAGCACCCTTTTCAATCAACATATCAATGAATTCATCGCTTGTTACTGCCTTATAGTTTTCATGTGTATAACAAATCGAAACCGCAAATGGAATACCATAGCTCTTCAACAAGTCTAACGCATGCATAACCTTGTCGTAACAACCTTCCCCACGACGCGCATCGGTTGTTTCTTTGTTACCTTCGATGGAAGGCGCAAAGCTAATATTACCAAGACGAACAACTTCTTTACAGAACTCTTCATCAATCAACGTTGTATTTGTAAAGATGTGGAAGTAACAGTCATTATGTTTTTCAGCTAACCACAAGATATCCTTCTTACGAACAAGAGGTTCTCCACCTGTCATGAGATATACATAGGTACCAAGTTCTTTTCCTTGGGTAACAATCTTGTCCATTTCTTCATTTGTAAGGTTGTTCTTATAGCCATATTGTGCAGCCCAGCAACCAATACAATGCATATTACATGCGGAGGTTGGATCGAATAAGATGGTCCAAGGAATATTACACTTATACTTCGCAGCCATCTTTCTTTCACGTGGCAATCCTAACAAGGACGCATTGATGACGAAGTTATCCAAGAACTTCTTCAAGCAGTTTGGATGAATTTCCTTAAATAAGCGCATTGTATACTTATACCACTTATTGTCTTCATCACTTAATACACGCTTTACGTATCCTAATTGGTTTGGCATGGCAATCTTTCCACCATACTTTTCTAACCAATCTAAAATCTTAGGAATGTTGTCTTCGGGATTCTTTTCGATATAACCCAAAACTTGTTTCACAGTAAACGCTTGTACTGTTTCACTAAATGTCTTCATCTTACTAATCTCCTTTTATTCACTAGCATTAAAACACATTCAAACACGCGATAAAATAGACCACGACCGAATTTAAACAGAAACGCAAATCTGTATAGCAAACTCGCAACACATTTTTCAATTTCCAACCTCAAACACCTATGCTATAGTGTGGAAAAAAAGGAGAAACACATGAAATATCCAATTACAACAAACAAAACCATATACATAACAGCCGCAAGCAACGGCGTTGGTCATAAATTAGAATCCTTCGATGAATCCCTTGCAATCTTACACAAGGAAGGCTTTCAAACCATCGAAACCCCATCCGTTCGAAACAACCAAAACCCATCCGCAGACAAATACACACGAGCAAAAGAACTCAATTCCTGTTTCGAACAAGACGACAATGCCATCGTAGCCATTGCGGCAGGTGGCGATTTCTTACTCGACATCTTACCTCTTGTCGACTTTGAAACCATGCAACGCCATCCAAAATGGCTCATTGGGGCAAGTGACCCAACTACCCTACTTTACACACTTACCGTAAAATACGGCATCGCTACTCTTTATGGCTTTAATGCCGGTAGCTTCAATAACGAACACCTCAATGATCCATACATGCAAGTAGGACTATCTTACCTACACAACAACTTCATCGACCAAACCTCTTCCACAAAACACGCCCCATACGCTCACTTCATGGATGCCTATAATGGCTTTGACACGATCACCAAATGGGAAAGCTCGACAAACTCCGATATGCATGTAAGAGGAAGAGTCATCGGTGGCTGTATCGATGCATTAAAAGACATCATCGGTACGCAATTCGACAAAACCGCCTCCTTCAATGACACCTACTATGAAGATGGCATCATTCTTTATTTTGATAACTTTGCTATGTCTTGTGAAAACCTCTACCGCACACTTCTACAAATGAAGTATAGCGGTTGGTTCAACCACGTAAAGCTTGTCATCTTTGGAAGAAACCTCTTCACTTCTTCAGAAACAAACACAATGACTTACCTTGATGCCTACAAGCAAGCCTTAGAAGACATCCCATTCATCTATAACGCCGACATTGGCCATACCGAACCTTGTATGACTATCATCAATGGCGCTATGATGGACATTGAACTCAAAAAAAACAAGGCCAAAATTCACTTTGACCTCGTCTAGAACCGGCAATCGCCGGTTTTTTAAAACATCATAGAAATAATTCTGATCACATCATACGAAGATAAAATCCCTATCGGCTTTTCTTCCTTCGCCCCATTCTTTGTGACAATAATAAACGGTGCTTGTTTATGCGATTTCATGAACTCATCAAAGATCCGCAACACCTCTTGCACACTTGCAATCGCATCGACAAACACAACACGCTTACAATCATCT
>JAHHRC010000033.1 GCA_020026035.1 Erysipelotrichaceae bacterium
CGACACAACAAATCAATGCCCTCACTTACCCCAACGGTAACCATGACATTTTCTTCTTTGTATTGTGTCACCCCAAAGCGCCGCTTATAGTAACTTGCAATTTCCCGACGAAGCTTCGCCAACCCAAAGGATGGAGAATAATAGGTCTGTCCCTCACGAATTGCTCGAATTCCTTCATCGGCCGCATGAATTGGCGTCTTAAACTCCAATTCATCCACCAGCGTCTTTTCTTCCGCTAACAATCGTTGAAACAACACCCAATCTTCATTCTCCTCAAAGCGTTTCATCCGATCACTTAAAAATCGTTCTTCATTTCTCATATAACAAATAGACACTTAACAAATAAGTGTCTACTCCTTTCCTCTATGGTTGTACAATCTGACGCTTATCTTTCTTGTCATCCTTCATAAGATTCACGCCACCAACCTTATACTGCCGAAGCATAAAGCTCGTACTCGTATTCGTAACCCCTTCAATCGGTGCTAAGGATTGCGCCACAAAGTCACTAATCTCACGCATTGTACGTCCTTGAATCACAACGCTAAAGGAAGAAGACCCACTCATTAAATACAAGTCTGTCACTTCATCAAAACGGGAAATCATCGCCGCAATACGATCATAACCAACATCCTTTTCAGGCTTGGCATCGACTTCAATAATCGCCGTTACATGGTCAGAATTCGTCTTATCCCAATTCACAACCGTATGATAGCCACAAATGATATTCTCTTCTTCCAAACGAGACTTCACACGAATCACTTCTTCTTCGCTTTCATTCAAAATGTCCGCTAAGTCAGCAACACTCGCCTTTGGATTATCTTCTAAAATCCGCAACAATTGCATTTCATCCATAGAAACACCCCCATCTACCTACATTCTAACAAAATCAACACACTCTTCAATACGGTTTTGCATGCTCAACAAGCTCATCCACATCATCCTGCAAGAAACATTTCCAGTAAACATCCAAGCCTACCATATCAATCATTTCCGAAATCAACTTACTACCAAAGCTAGGCTCATAAACCACGTTAAACATATGGATCAATTCAAAATTGTCAATCGCTGCCATGACCGTATAATTCGAATACCCTTTTGATAGATTCTCTTTGATTTCTTTGATAATCAATCGTGCCAAAGACACCACAACCGTACTTTTCAACTTATAGTACTTAAGGAACTCAGAACGATACCTCTCGATATCGTAATCATCAAGATCCAACGCATGCAACTCACGCAACTCTGGATCTAAAAAATTCACTTTTTTTGGACGATTCGTATACTTTTCAAAGAAATAGGAAAAGATCCGATATCGCAAATACAAATCCAAATCAATATCAAGATCCAAATCCGCCTGAATCCTCTTCGCAACATCGCCAATCCCTAACCGATAGTACACAATCTGAAGAACCAAATAGCCTGTTTGATACGAGTTATTTGTCGTACTTCTATAGACCGCATTTGGATCAACCTGAATGACAATCTCACCTCTTTTGTGTCGCTTACTTTTCTTACTTTCAGCATCCTTCTCTTTGCGTGCCCAAAGATCTACCTCTTCCGCAGTACAATTCATTTTCTTCATAAGAGAAAATAAATCTCCTAACTCACGCACTTTCCGTCTTTCTATCGCACCATCAACCACAACCTGGTCCGTAATGTAATACAAAACATTTCCACCATCCATTGCATCTCTATGTAGTTTCATAAGTCACCTCTCATTCAATTATAACAAACAAAACACAAAAAAATCATGCCAAGAAAACAACCGTTCTCTAAGCATGATTCATTTTATTTCAAACGCTTCAAAGCCATCACACAAACACCAATCGCAACAATGCCCATCACCTTAAATCCAGTTAATCCACTCATATCAGCAGTTCTAGGCACATTGGTTTCCTTCGGTGTTTCTTTTCTTGGATGTTTTGGCTCAACAGGAATACGTTTCTTATTGGTAATCGTCACAGCATTTCCGTCAGTCTTGTACCTTACTTCAAAGACATTCCCATTCTCACTAACAATACCATCTACTTCACCAGCTTCTTTTACAGAATACACATTCACAGCTGATTCCATCGTATCCATCACTAACAAGTCACTAAACTCACCAGCGTACCCATTCTCTTTGTTTAAAGTAATCTTCGTATCCGTTACTTCACCATTCTTAACAAGGTAAACATCAATTGCAAACCGATCCGCATCATCAGTCTGCGCCCATTCCTTACGTACAGAAAGCTTTGTCTTCGCAGGTTCTAACGGTGTCCAAGGAATGCGCTTCTTATTGGTAATCGTTACAGCATTTCCGCTAGTCTCGTAACGAACATCAAAGACATCCTCGTTCACCGTAACAACACCATCTACTTCACCAGCTTCTTTTACGGAATACACATTCACAGGTGAATCTATCGTATCCATGACTAACAAATCACTAAACTCACCAGCATAGCCATTCTTTTTGTTTAAAGTAATCTTCTGATCCGTTACTTCACCATTCTTAACTAAGAACACTTCCACTTCAAACTGTTCCGCATCTTCCGTATTCTCCCATACCTTCAAAACAGATAACTTTGTCTTCGCAGGTTCTAATGGTGTCCAAGGAATGCGTTTCTTATTGGTAATCGTTACAACATTTCCGTCAGTCTTGTAGTTTACATCAAACACATTTCCATTCTTCGTAACTACAGTATCTGCTTCATCCGCTTCTTTTACAGAATACACATTCACAGGTGAATCCATCGTATCCATGACTAACAAGTCGCTAAACTCACCAGCATAGCCATTCTCCTTGTTTAAGGTAACCTTCTGTTCCGTCACTTTACCATTCTTCACTAAGAACACTTCCACTTCAAACTGATCCGCATCTTCCGTATTCTCCCATACCTTCAAAACAGAAAGTTTTGTCTTCGCAGGTTCTAACGGTGTCCAAGGAATTCGTTTCTTATTGGTAATCGTCACAGTATTACCATCTTTCTCGTAACGAACATCAAAGACATCCTTGATCATCGTAACAACACCATCTACTTCACCCGCTTCTTTTACAGAATATACATTCACAGGTGAATCTATCGTATCCATCACTAACAAGTCGCTAAACTCACCAGAATAGTTATTCTCTTTGTTTAAGGTAATCTTCGAATCAGTTACTTCACCATTCTTAACTAAGAACACATCCACTTCAAACTGTTCTGCATCTTCCGTATTCTCCCATACCTTTAAAACAGAAAGTTTAGTCTTTGCAGGTTCTAATGGTGTCCAAGGCATGCGTTTCTTATTGGTAATCGTTACAGTATTACCATCTTTCTCGTAACGAACATCAAAGGTATTCTCTTTCATCAAAACAATACCATCTACTTCACCAGCTTCTTTTACAGAATACACATTCACAGGTGAATCCAAGGTATCCATCACTAACAAGTCGCTAAACTCACTGGCATAGCCATTCTCCTTGTTTAAAGTAATCTTCGTATCTGTCACTTCACCATTCTTAACAAGATAAACATCCACTTCAAACTGATCCGCATCTTCCGTATTCTCCCATACCTTTTGAACAGAAAGCTTTGTCTTCGCAGGTTCTAACGGTGTCCAAGGAATGCGTTTCTTATTCTCTACTTCAACTCGGAACAAATCATTTTCATCATCTGTTCCTTCTTTTTCCACCTTCGTAATCGTTCCAACTTCCACATTGAAATCATCACTATCCAATTCTTTGACACGAATTAAATCTTCAACCGGTTGAGCATTGATTGTACTAGGAAGATCTTTCACAACAGCTCGATATTGGTTTCCTTCGTTTAACGTTAAGGTATCAATTACATAATTAATCTCTTGTCCATCTTTTGGGTACTGAATACGGACTTCTATTTGCACATCACGCTTATCCGTTCCATCTCCCCAAACCTTAATTACTTCTAAGTCTTTTGGTTTAGCTGTCACATTTCCTATTACGATATTTCCGTTAGATCCAATACCACCACCTAAGAACGCACGGTTTCCTTCTATTATCACATTTGATAAACGGCGTGATTCCTCAATATTTTCTGTAGTAATTTCCGTTTTCAAAGCAGCTTGATTCACAAACTTTTGAATATTCGTATATTCAATTTTTTCTGCGCCCCTTCGAACACGTTTCCCAAATTTATCATTGTTATACGTCACTTTCCCACCATTCGGTGTTCTTGGAGGTAAGGTAATTGCATACTCTTCAGGCCTTAGAATCTCTTCATTTTGTGAATTCACTCCATTCGAATTCAAAAAATCGTCACCTGCCGAATTCGCCAAATTATCGTGCATAATTGCCCCATTTTCCGCCACGAATTCACCGCTTCCGGTAGGGCATAGCCAAATTCCACCGCCACGCGTTCGCGCCGTATTATTCGCGATATACACATTCTCCATACGCAATGTGTACGGTACAGTCGTAAGGTAGATTCCTCCTCCATGATGACCTGCAACATTATCCTTGATCGTACCACCGGTGATATAACCACCATTGCTTGAGACGTCAATACCTCCGCCACACCTAGAAGCCCTATTTCTCGTAAAGGTTCCGCCTTCAATAGTCAATTTCCCAGCGTAAATCTTTGACCATTCGTCTATTGGAATCGGAGTAGTTGTTCTAGGGTTACTATCTACATCATAAGGTGCTTTCATACCATCTACAGCACCATCTGAAACGAATACACCGCCTCCTTGAAAGCCTCTATTTTCTCGCACCACAACCGTCGAATCTTTCGGGAAGACCATTTCAACGTTTCCATATCCCGAAATACCACCGCCTCCGACTCCTTTATTACCAGCAATTTCACCGCCATTAAATGTCGCTTTCGCCAGTTTTTGCGGTTTTAATTTTGTTATATCCGTCGTTTTACGATCATAATCGTATGGAGAGCCATTTCCAACAAAAACGCCGCCTCCCCAACCTTTATTTCTAATAATCGAACCATCGTTCATCTCAAACGTAGCACCACTCTTCACAACAATCGCACCACCACCTGGTGAATCTGCCCAGATTCCATTCGGAGCACTTGGCACATCATATGCGGATCCATAGTTATTTTGGATCGTTCCACCATTCATAATCATCGTTGCACCATCGCCAATCAAGAAGCCACCACTTCCATACGCAGCGGATTGCTTGTACATGTTATTCTGCACAAAACCACGATTAAACGTAACTTTAGCTCCTTCACCTTCCACAATGATCGGTGCACGATAAATAATTTGCCAGTTATCAAAACATGCAGAGTTTTGGAATTTACCACCTGAGATTTCAAGAGAACCATTCGAATAAATAAAACTATTCTTCACTTTTTTCGATTCCCCTTCAAATACCAAATCATTTTGGAAACTAATAATGGCAAGCTCTGCTCCATTCGCAATTTCAATCATATTAAAATCAAGATTACCTTCACGTTTAAACGTAACAGGTCCATCATTGATAAACGCTATTTGCTTACCTTCAATCTTAATCGGTCTTTGAAAGATATATTCACCAGCCGGTATTGTGATCACGTCATCATCTGCCGCATTCAACACTTCTTCCTCTAGTTGTTCAAACAACGTCTTCGTCGTATCTGTTGGATCAATTTCAGCCTTAACATTCACGCTAAAACTCAATAGCACAACAATCATTAAACTTACAATTCTAAAAAGAGCCTTCATGTGTACCCCCCCCGATATACAGTTAGTACCCTAATTTTACCAAAGAGGCGAAACTTTAACAAACACTTTACTTTCTAACCAAAAAAAGGCTTGAAGCGCCTAAACACCTCAAACCTTCTATCCTTAAATCGTAGTCAACTTACCATCTTTCAACAATAAGCGAGAATCCGATAACTTCGATACTTCATCCGAGTGGGTTACCACAATAATGGTCTTCCCATACTCTTCTGCTAACGTCTTAAAGAGCTTCACAATCTCTAATTCCGTTTCACTATCTAAGTTTCCTGTAGGTTCGTCCGCAAAGATCAAATCCACATTCGCAGCCATTGCACGAGCAATCGCAACACGCTGTTGCTCACCACCCGATAACTTATGAATCATACGATCTGCTTTCGACTTTACAATACCTACCATCGACAACAACGCATAGGCTAATTCTTGTTTGTTTCCAGGAATCTTATTATCTGTCTCACTCATCGCAAGAATAACATTTTCAACCCCTGTTAAATAGTTAATCAAGTTATAACTCTGGAACACAATTCCCATACAGTTACGACGATACTTATACAACCCAATCTCAGCTACGTCTTTGTCTTTATAGAAAATCTTACCGGACTCTTGTTGATCAAGACCAGCAATGATACTTAGCAAGGTCGTTTTACCCGTACCAGATGGACCAAGGATTGTATAGAACTTACCCTCTTCGAAATCAAACGAAAGGTCCTTCAAGATACTACGTTTGTAACCACCGTCAATGTATCCGTAATTCAAGTTTTCTAACTTTAAAATAGATCCCATACAAACCTCCTTAATTCTGTTCTAGAAGAATCTGCTTTGGATTCAAGCGCATGATCATAAAGCTTGGCACAATAATTGCCAACAATACAACCCCAGCTCCAATCACAAAGATCTCACCAATCAATGCAGGAGAAACAGATACTTCATATTGAGAAAGCAAGTCTTCTTGCGTGATATCCGTGAAGTAATCACTTGTATCCGTCCAATAGAACGAATCATCCACAAACTCATCTTCATCGTTATATTGTGAATCTACTTCCGTTTGGTAATTCAATACACGCTCACCAACACCACCAGCAATCATCGATCCTGAAACAGCTGCCAAACCAAAGCCAAGCAACGCAATCAAAATCAACTCTAAGAACAACTGACTCACAACCTTAAACTTCGAAACACCAATCGACAATAGAACACCCATTTCGTATTGACGTGTCTTCAATGTCAATGCAGTCACCAACGAAATAATGACAATCGCATTCACGATTACAATCGCCACAATAATATTTGAGAAGAAGGACAATGTATCAAGTGGACGAGCCATCTTCTTAAACATTTCATTGTTCGCATTCAACTTTGTATATTCCCCTAAATCCGCTTGATAATCCGATACAAATTGATCAACTTCAAGTGGATCATTTAGTAAGAATACAACTGAATCCAAATAATCAATCTCTACTTCAGGTTCTTCACGCGTTTCATCTGGGTCAAGCCAACCTTCCGCAATCGCAACTTCACGATTCTTTTCCATCATCTCTTTATGACGAGGAAGCTTATCTGCACCATAAGGAATCAAAATCACATTCTTTGGATTTTCCCATGGTTCCATCCAGTTGAAGGAATCACTTGTCGTATCTACTTCACGCTTCGTTTCAAAAATACCAACAATCTCATACTCTAAAATGAAATCATCATCCGTAAAGTCGGTAATACCATGTTCCTGGTAGTCTTTTTGCATCCAAATTGTGCTGCGGTCTCTTAAACGAATCGAATCACCCACATGGAAACCATTCAATTCCGCTAAATCCTTTGTCACAACACAAACATACTTCTTTGCATCAATATCCGATTGGCTAATCATATGTCCATCCACCATTGTGAACGTACCATCCTCAAACTCAATCATGTTATCGAAGTAAGTCGCATATGTAGCGATATTTGAATCAGGCACTTCGAATAGATTTCCTTCTCCATCGTAGACAGGAGTTTCTCTTTTCTTGTCTTCATTTCCAACAGGAAGGCTTTCGAATCCAACCGAATTCGCAATTCCCTGTTGATAACAAGTCATCGCCCGAACACGAGGATCTTCCCCGATCTTCCTAGCAATCTTTCCTTCAATCTGAGGGAAATGATCATATGCCTTTTCAATCTCATCTTCGTCCTCTAACGAATCCACATACTTATCAAACGCTTTATAATCACGTTCATACGATACTACCGGATTCATTGACTTACGTGTCAAAATCTTTGCATTATCAGAAGCTTGTGAAATTCCCATTCCAAGAATGACCAAGTTTCCAATTAAGAAGAATGTAATCATTAGAAGAATCGTCTTTGTCTTACGTCTTGTAATGTACAACCATGCACGTTTAAATGCTTTCATAATTTTTCCCTTCTTTCTAAAAAAGCAGTAGAGGCAACGATTAACCTCGTCCAATTAACCACAATCCATCTACTGCTATAAACCAATTTACTCTTGCACTCCTGCTTCTTCCGCAGTTTTTTCATTCACTGCCGTAGCAGGTGCTACATAATTTGGATTGTATTCCACCACAATCGCATCGCCTTGGGCTACACGAATCTGGAATCCATCTCCACTTACCTTCACCAAATCTTTCATCGTAATACGAATATTTTCAATATTTGTATTCTCAACATACTTCGCATTCATCGAATTATCATTACAGAAACCTTGAATGTTAGACAAACTATCAAGAACACTACCCGTCATTACCACAAAGTTTGTCTCTTCAACCTTAGGAGCAGGACCTAATGACACACGGTAAGAAATGCGCGTACCAGGATTCAATGGTCTTAGACATCCATTCGCATCATCGTTACCAGAACCAGAACACTTAATCTCGATAATTCCATCGGCTTTTACTGATTCTGAATATTCGCGTTGTGCAAACTCACCGTATTCACCAGCTTGAATATTGGCACCCTTCGCATTTTTATCATCACACCACAACTTCAATTGTTGATAGTTCTCACCAATCCATTGATCCGATGACTTATCACATAGAATTGGCAAGTAATCCGACACAATAATCTCAACCGGATCCCCTTGGGCTACAACCGTACCAGGCTTTTGAACTTGCCCAATAACAGAACCCTTTGGAGCTGAATCATGTTTTATAGTAGGAATTAATGTCACATTGTTATCTTTCTTCGCCATCCAAGCATCCAACTGTTCCTTCGTAAAGCCTACAAAGTTAGGAATCGTAATTCCCTTACCCTTGGAAACCGTAACCGTAAGAACCGCATTTTCATCAAGTGTCTTACCACTTTCCACAGATTGACTAATCACAATCCCAGCTTCCTTCGAATCAGAGAAGGACTCTACTTTTTCCACGGTAATCTTTTTTGCCTTCGCAAAGTTTTCCACATCTGCAAATGGCTTACCAACAAATTCAAGCATCGTCACCTTACCAGCCGGTGCTTTTCCTTTTGAACATTCAATCGTTAAAGTCGTACCACGCTTGAAATCAGATTCAGACCCATTCTTAAGCTTATAAGAAATCACAGCCCCTTCTTCCACATCGTCACTAAACTTCAACGTCACCTTTGCCTTGCTTAACTTATTTTCCGCAATCCATTGTTTAATCTCATCGGCATTCATCGCATTCAAATCCGGGAACGCAACACTCTCCTCCGGATCTGCACCCTTTGAAACTACAAAGGTAATCGGTGTATCTTTACGAACCTTCTTACCTTCCATAACCGACTGCGAAATAATCACATCTTGATCATACTCATTTGAGAAAACCGGTTCACTTACCGCAATTGCCGAAGATTCCATCTTATTCTGCTTCGCCCAATTGCTGACATCCCCCATCTTCTTACCAACAAAATTAGGAACACTAATCTTCGGTAGTAACAAATACACAACAATTGCCACCACAACAACCGCAATACTAATCAAAGAAATCAAAAGCCCTTTCTTACTACGTTTTGGTTTTGGGTCATTCACAACTGTAAAAGACTCTTGTTCAAAGCTCTTTGGACGATCAAATACCTTCTTTTCCTTCTTGGATTTAAATTCCGGAATTTCAACTTCCTCAACAACTTCTTCCTCTATTTCAATATCGTTACGTTGACTCTTTTTTTCATTTTCAACTTGTTTTGCAAGTTCCTTCATAAAATCTTTCTTTTCAGCCATACATACACCTCTATCTACTTACATTTTACACCATACATGCATGATTTCCATGAAATCTAGGAAACTTAATGAATTCTTAATGCACTACAAAAGCTCAGCTTTCAATTCAAACAACATATCACGTAACTCAGCCGCACGTTCAAAGTCTAACGCCGCTGCAGCCTCTTTCATTTCTTTCTCCATTGAAGCCAATAATTCTTTTTTGTCAACCTTCGACATCTTCGACTTACGACGCATATACTTCGCCGCCATCTCTTTTGTCTCAACACCACGAATCGCCTCATCAACAGACTTCTTCACGGTTCTTGGCACAATTCCATGGGCCTCGTTATACGCCTTTTGGATATCTCGACGACGTTGTGTTTCATCAATCGCCTTGCGCATGGAATCGGTAATCGTATCCGCATACATATACACTTCCCCAAACTCATTACGAGCAGCACGCCCAATGGTTTGTACAAGTGACCTCTCACTACGCAAGAATCCTTCCTTATCGGCATCTAAGATTGCAATCAAACTCACCTCAGGAATATCCAACCCTTCCCGTAACAAGTTAATACCAATCAACACATCAATCTTACCAACACGCAAATCATGAATAATCTGCGAACGTTCTAACGTCTTTGTCTCATGGTGCAAATAGGCAACTTTAAAGTTTCTCTCCTTAAAGAACTCCGCTAAATCTTCCGCCATTTTAACCGTCAACGTCGTTACAAGAACTCGCTCATTCCGAGCAATCCGCTTTTCAATCGCCATTGTCAAATCATCAATCTGCCCATGGGTTGGCTTCACGGTAATTACAGGATCCAATAACCCCGTAGGACGAATAATCTGTTCCACTACATGATGATTCACTTTCTCAAGCTCATAATCACCAGGTGTTGCCGAACAATACACAACTTGACTCACCATCGTTTCAAACTCATCAAACTTCATCGGTCGATTCTCTAAGGCCGAAGGTAAACGGAACCCATAGTCCACAAGCGTCGTCTTACGTGCTCGATCGCCATTGTACATTCCTCGAATCTGTGGCAAGGACACATGACTTTCATCCACAAACAACAAGAAATCTTCTGGGAAGTAGTCAAACAAATTCCACGGCCTTTGCCCAACCTTACGACCATCAATGTGCATCGAATAATTCTCAATCCCAGCACAATAGCCATTCTCCCGTAACGCCTCTAAATCAAACCGCGTCCGTTGTTCCAAACGCTCATATTCAAGCTCTTTTCCATTCTCTTTAAAAAACTTCAAACGCTCTTCTAATTCCACTTCAATATCATCACACGCCCGTAACATCGTCGCCTTATCACGTGCATACCCACTTGCAGGGAAGATATTGTAGAACTGATACCCATTCAACGTATGCCCATCCACCGGATCTACCTCAGTAATCCGATCGACTTCATCGCCAAACATCTCAATCCGAATATTAAATTGATTCGTATAGGAAGGAGTCACTTCAATCACATCGCCACGCACACGAACACTTCCACGTGCCTGTTCCATATCATTTCGAACATATTGCAAGTTAATAAACTTCCGCAATAACGTATCCCGGTCAATCTCTTCCCCAACGCGAATCGTGAAAAACATATCCTTATATTGTTTCGGGTCACTGGCCGTATAAATACAAGCAACCGAAGCCACAATAATCGTATCTCTTCTTTCCAATACCGAATTAATCGCTGCCTCACGGAACATATCCAACTCTTCATTGATCGCCGCCGTCTTCTCAATATACATATCACTCGAAGGCTTATAGGCCTCTGGTTGATAGTAATCAAAGTTTGATACAAAGTATTCCACACGATTATTCGGGAATAACTCCTTAAACTCCGAATACAACTGCCCAGCCAATGTCTTATTATGGGAAAACACAAGCGTAGGACGATTCATACGCGCAATCACATTTGCCATCGTAAATGTCTTACCCGTACCCGTTGCCCCTTCAAGCACCTGTTCCTTCTTCCCTTCCTGAAGCCCCTTCACCAAAGCATCAATCGCCTTTGGTTGGTCTCCCGTTGGTTGAAACTTCGAAACAAGCTCAAAACAATCAGCCATGCAACACCTCCACAGCCTTTGCATATTGCGTATCATTATCTTTATTCGAACGCAACGCATGCACAAAACTCGACACAATCGACGTATACGTCGCCTCATCTAACAAGCCATCTTCCACAAATCCATGGTCTTTCTTATAGGCATTCAACGCATTCATTAGACTTTCATCAAAGTAACTATCCTCACGCTTTACATCGTATCCTAAATACTTCAACGACACATTCGCCATCAATGCATACTCACTCACCGTATCCACCTCAACGACTTCGCCTTCTTCCATACGCTTATACGTCGTATTCATAATATCTGGTAAATCCACCTCAATATCCGGTGTAATCCCCTCACCATTAATACAAACCCCATTTGGAGAAGCCCATTTTGAATTCGTATACTTCAAAGCACTACCATCATTAAACGGTAACGTCACTTGCACCGTTCCTTTTCCATAGGTCTTCTTACCAACAACCGTCACATCATCCCGTTGTTCCATAAGACATAGCGTCAACGCCTCAGATGCTGATGCTGTATTCTCATTGACAAGAATGACAATCTTATCAAACCCAGTAACCTCTTTTCCCTTCGTATATGCCTTATCCACCGATCCATCGGCATACATTCTCGTGAAATACACTTCATTACTAGGTAGTAAACAATTCGCAATACCCGTCAAAGCTTCCAAATATCCACCGCCATCATCACGCAAATCAATTAACAACTTCGATACATTCTGACTCGCAAACTCTTCTAAATACAAACGAACTTCCTTCGCTGTCGTTTCACCAAACTGTGCAATCTGTAAATACCCAAAATCATCACGCACCTCACCAAATACCGTCGCATGAATCTCTTGTCTTGTAATACTAAAACTAACCGTCTTCCCATTGCGCAAGAAGTCTATATGAACAACACTACCCGCTTCACCACGCACCATATTGGTAATCTCTTGATTGCTTAAATTCGCCACAACAACACCATCCACCGCATGAATGATATCACCCGCTAACACCCCAGCCTTCTCTGCTGGAGAATCCTTAAACACACGTTGCACCACACGCAACCCATCTTCGGTCGCAGAATAGTGCACACCAATCCCAACAAAACTACGATTCAAATAGGAAAAGAAGTCTTCCATTTCCTTTTGAGACATATACGTCGTATGTGGATCTTCTTCATTCGTAGTCATACCACGCAACGCTTCATCTTCTAAACGTGTACGAACATCATCAATCTCATGGGCAAAATACCAATTTTGCGTCATGATATTCAATCCTTCTTCTAACTTACTATGCATCGAAGAACTACGTGTTGGAACGTTAAGGCGATTCATATTCCCAAACACAACGCCAACAAGCAAACTTGCAACACAACCAATCCCAATCCACATCCGTAGACGCTTCACTTTACGCTTTAATTTCCGATTTTCTTTTATATTCTTATCCACATTTTGAGTTTCAAAATTTTCCATAACAACCATCCAATCTATTGCCTAAGTATTATACCATCCAACACAAACTTCCATGCGAATCAATTCACACAACCATTACAAAAAACGAAACTGTCCCACTATTGAATTTTTTGTCCCAAACACCTATACTCATGCAAAAAGGAGAACCTTATGAAAAAGAAAAACGT
>JAHHRC010000034.1 GCA_020026035.1 Erysipelotrichaceae bacterium
GTATGGGTGGAAAGGACTGCCGTTGGTAGGATGGCGGTTTCTACGCCCATAGCGGATAGGATTGGTAATGCAACGGTTAAAGAACATTTGCCGATGCATGAGATGTCTTGCATAGTTGCGATTCGTTTCATTTGATTTCTCCTTTTTTCTTTACTATACAATAGTTGAATTGTATAGCGAAAAAAATAGATCCCAATTGCTTGGAATCTATGCTTGTTGTAATGGTTTTCCTTCGTTGGCCATGAGTTTTTCGAGCCATTTTTCTTTTTTGAGGCGAATTAAGAAGATTGCCCCTCGGATATGAAGTTCAAATGCCATCGCAATCCACATGCCTTTTAAACCAATTTTGGATACAAGGTATGCACCAAGTGGGATACGGATGACCCAGATGCTTAAGAGGTTGAGGATGGCTGGTATGAGGGTGTCTTGTGCTCCGCGTAGAGCACCACAGGCAATGATGCTTGCGGCGAAGAGTGGTTCGGCGAAGAGTTCAATGCGTAAGACTTCGATACCGAGTTGTTGTACGGCTTTTACTGGGGTTAAGAAGGCAAATACGTATGGGCATATGAAGTACATGATGATGGCGGTTAGGCCCATGATGAACATGCCGGTGAAGGTTGTAAGCCAAGCGAATGTTTTGGCGAGGTCTTTGCGTTTTGCACCAATTGCTTGACCAATGAGGGTTGTGGCTGCGGCTCCGATTCCATAGCCTGGCATATAGCAAAGAGCTTCTGCAGTATCTCCGAAGGAGTGGGCGGCTAGGGCGATGTTTCCAAGAGGGGCGACGATGCGAATGGATACGATTTGGGCTAGGGCAAGGGCGCATTGTTCAATGGCCATTGGAACACCGATGCGTAAACTTTCGTGGAGTGTGTGTAGTTCTAAGTGCCATGGGCCGTTGTCTTTGATTTGTAGAGATGGGGTTTCAAAGCAGGCTTTCTTTAGCATTAGGATACAAGAAATGGTGAAGGCAAAGGCGGTTCCTAGAGCTGCGCCTTTTACGCCTAAACCAAAGCCGAAGACTTCAAAGGAATACGAGAAGACTTGGATCGTTCTTGTTGGGAAAATCAAGAAGAAGTTAAAGACGATGTCTAATAGGCAAGCTAAGGCGTTTAGGGCGGATGGTGTTTTCATATTTCCGCTGCATTGTAGCATGGCCATGGATAGCATATTCAGTTGTCGAATTGGAATAAACGCACAGAAGATAAAGAAGTAACTAGAAGCATCTTTAATAATGTCTTTTCCACCATTGAGCCAGATTGGTAAATGGGGGGCGATGGTCGTACCGATGAGGGCAATGAGGATGCCGTAAATGGTTGCGACAATCAAGGATTGCTTGAAGATGTGGTGGGTACGGTCATAATGGGCACCACCGGTTGCGTGTGCGACTTGGACTGAGAAGCCATAGGCACAGGCAATAATCAAGCCACCGATGAGCCAAGTTGAACTTGTGACAAGGCCGATGGAGGCGGAGGCGTTTGCGCCTAGGGTTCCAACCATGGAGGCATCGATGTATTGCATGGTGATTTCTGATATGTTTGCAAGGATGGCTGGTAAAGACAGCTTTGCGACTATCATGAATTCTTCTTTTCTTGTGAGTGGTCTATTCTCGCGCATTAATGCGGCTACGTTTAAATTTTTTGTCATTGCTATATTTAAGCATAAATCGATAGAAAATTGTAGAGGTATTTGCGGTGTTTGTAAGGTGGTGTTCGTTGGAAATTGCGTTATAATCAAAGTAGAGATACATATTTGTAATAAAAGACAATTTTTTAACAAGGAGGTGGCGTATGCAGGTAGCTGTGTATTTTGAACAGGCGTTACTAGAAACGTTTGATTTTGATCATGAGGTTTTGATTGAAGATGTGGTGAAGATGGTGCAAAATAAGCTTCCGTATCGGATTCTTTGTGCAAGAGTGAATGAACATCGGCAGCCGTTGAATACGGTATTAAAGAAGGATTGTAAGGTGGAGTTATTGGACTTACGGGATCCTTGGGCGAATATGGTGTACCAGTCTTCGCTTTCCCTTTTATATATGAAGGCATGTAAGGATGTTGTTGGGGAATGTGATGTGTTGTTCCATAATTCATTGTCGAAGGGGATTTATACGACAATACAATGCGGTACGATGGCAAGTGATTTGGATGTGTTGATTCAAAGACGTATGGAAGAATTGGTTCGTGATGCGGTTTTGATTGAGCAAGAGAAGTTGGACCGTGATGCATTGCTTGATTTGGCGAAGGAAACGAAGAATCGGGCTTTGTATTCCATGGTGGAACATACGCCGGATTTAAAGGTGGCGTTTGTGTCAAAGATTGAAGATGTACAAGAGATTTTCTATATGTACATGGTTCCAAATGCGTCGTACTTGGAATATTTTGAAGTGAAGCGGTATAAGAATGGGATGTTGTTACGATTCCCACATCCATCTGATCCATCCATTGTGCCAATGTATTGTGAACAAAAGCTTTTGTACAATGCGTTTAGTGAAGCGACGCGCTTTGATCGAATTACAGGTATGAATTATGCGTCGAAGTTGAATGAGACGGTTTTAAAGCAAGATAGTTTGCGTTTGGTGTTATTGAGTGAGGCGTTGCATGAAAAGAAGATTGCTGAGATTGCCGAACGGATCAACCAGGAACATAAGCGGATTATTTTAATTGCTGGACCTTCGAGTAGTGGTAAGACGACGTTTGCGAAGCGTTTGTGTACGCAGTTATCGGTACTTGGATTAAAGCCATTGTATTTAGGGACGGATGATTACTTTAAGGATCGTTTGGATACACCGTTAGGAAAAGATGGCAAGCCGGACTTTGAGAGTTTGCATGCGGTGGATGTGGAGTTGTTTGAAACACAGATGAAGGCGTTGTTGGCTGGTAAGAAGGTGGATCTACCTGTCTTTGATTTTGTTGAGGGGAAGAAGGTCTTTGGAAAGCGTGTGACTTCGATTCGGAACAATCAACCGATTGTCATTGAGGGGTTGCATTGTTTGAATCCAGAGCTTACGGAAAACATTGAGGCAAGTGATAAGTTTAGTATTTATATTTCACCATTAACGCAGTTAAACATTGATCCTAGAAATCGAATTCCAACTACGGATGCAAGAATGCTTAGACGGATTGTTCGTGATGCAAACTTTAGAGGTTGTGATGCGAGTGTGACGATTCGTCGGTGGAAGAAGGTTCGCGAAGGGGAAGAGGTCAATATCTTCCCGTATTGTGAGAATGCCGATGTGTTCTTTAATTCCCATTGTGTGTATGAGTTAGCGGTATTGAAGAAGTATGCAGAACCATTGTTGTTAGCAATTACGCCGGAACAAGAGGAATATGTAGAAGCGAGAAGAATGCTTCATTTCTTACAGTTCTTTGTGAGTATGTCAGATGATTCGGTGATTCCGAATAATTCGATTATGCGTGAGTTTATTGGTGGTTCTGTATTTGCGAAGTGGTTTGATTAGATAGAGCGTCCATATCGAGATAGGTATGGATGTTCTTTTTGTTTGACGAAAAAATCTGATTATATATGCTTATTGTCAGTATTGTTGTTTCAATTTGGTTGTTTTAACCGATTATTTCGTCTAAAGTTCTCTTAGAGGTGATTGAGATGTTGATTCGTTTTCAAGTAAAGAACTTTTTGTCGTTTGCAAGTAATAATGGAAGTGTGCATGAGTTTTCAACGATTGCAGGTAAGGCGCGAAGTAAGCGAGAGCACATAATAGATGATGGAAAGCTTCGATTGTTGAAAGCTTCGTATTTGTTTGGGGCAAATGGTGCGGGAAAGTCGAATCTAATCAAGGCGATGCAGTTTATGCGTTGTTTGGTGTTGGGTGAAGTTGTGGAAGGTGCTTCTTCGATGTATTGCAAAACAGATGTGAAGAATGAAGATGCGGATTCTTATTTTGGTGTTGAGGTGAAGCTTGGTGAGAAATACTATGCGTATGGATTTGAATATCGGTTAAAAGATTCAAAGGTTGTTTGTGAATGGCTTGTGGAATTATTTCCGGATTCGAGTGAGAAGGTTTTATTTACACGAGAAGATGGTGTGATTACATTTGGGTCTACGTTTTCAAAAGGAGAGTTATCTAAGGTTTTGCAATTGTATGCTAAGGAAGTTGAAGAAGAGCCATCCTTGCTGTTTTTAACGATGATGAACCAACAAAAGAAGGTGTTTTATGCATCATATGCAAATGCAAGTGTGATGAAGGAGATGTATGAATGGTTTCAAGATGACTTGGTGGTAATTACACATCAAGAATTTGCCTTTTATGATACGTATTTGAACTGGAAGAGTAAGATGGATGAGGTTTGTTCGCTTCTTGGATCGTTTGGATTTGGTATATGTGGATATGAAGTGGAGGATGTTCCACTTGGTTCGATCTTGTTGAAGATGCAAGAGGTTGAACGTATGCATGTTTTTGCGAAGATTGAATCTTTGCAGTGTGGATTGCGTAGAGAAGGTGGTAATTACTATGCGTTTGCGATGCGGACGCGTGATGCGTTTGTGATTGTTGAAGTGTTAAAGGATACGGTTTGTTGTAAGCGAGTTTTGTTTAAGCATAGATATGGTGTGTTGTTTTCGTTGCGTGATGAAGCGGATGGTATGGTTTGGATGCTTGATTTAATGGATGTTTTATTGGGCGAAGAAGGCAAGACGTATGTTGTGGATGATTTGGATTGTGGATTACATCCGCTTCTTGGATTGCGAATTTCAGAAATGTTTTTACAGGCTTCTATGGAGAAACAGGTGCAGTTGATTGGCGTATGCAAACAGAGTTTGTTGTTGGATTTTGATTATATGCGTCGTGATGAAATCTGGTTTGTGGAAAAGAAAGTAGATTCTACGGTGTATTCGTTAGAGGAGTATCGAACGAGGTATGATTTAAAGCTGGATAAAGCGTACTTGGAGGGGCGATTTGGTGCTATTCCGGTATTTACAGCGAGAAAAGAAAAGCGAGACTAGGTCTCGTTTTTAATTTGTAGTTTGTTTAATTGTGTTTTGTATTGGTAATAGATGGCATACCCAATGATGGCACCGCTTGTGTTGGTGATAAGGTCAGTGATATCGCTTGCTCGGAATGGGGAGAGGATTGGTTGGGTTAGTTCGATGAAGGATGAAAATAGGAAGGCGTAGAGGATGGTTCGTTTGTGGTTGTTTGGTTGGATGGTTGGGAAGAGGAAACCGAATGGCACGAATAACAATATATTAAGGATGACTTCTTCTTCGGCGTTGGAGTGTTGTTCGACGATGTCGATGAAGGGGTTGAGGTTCATGGTGCGGTAGCCGTGTTGAAAAAGATGGGGAATGGATGGAACGATGGGTACAAGTGTTTCATAGATCACCATGCAGATGTAGATATAAAAGATCGTTTTGAATAGGAAGGTGGTTCGATCTTTGTTTTTCCATCTTGTGTAGAAGCAGAAGATGTACACAAGGCTTAATAGAAATAGGTCTAACATTGTTTTATCCTATCATATTCGGTGGGTGGTTGGCGGTTGTTTTTGTGGGAATTTTATGGGATTTTAATGAATTTTGTGTGGATGTGTGGGTGTGTTTGGTGATTGTTGGTTGGTGGATTATGCGTTGGTTATGGGTTATTTTTGTTGTTTTTGGCTAAGTGATGGGAATTTTGGTGTTTTTTATGTGTTTGACATTCGTTCTAAGTTTGCTTATATTACATAGGTGCAAAATTTTTTTATGAAAGTTTTGTGAAATTAGAGGAAGGGATGGTATATTATGAATTTGCATACATTCAATACAATTATTGTTGTTTTGATGACAGCGTTATATTTCTATCAAGTGATCTATATGATTATAGGTTATGCGAAAAGGGATGTACCTCCAACAGCAGAAGCAAAGAAGAATCATCGTTATGCGGCGTTTATTTCGGCTCGAAATGAAGCGGCGGTAATTGGTGAGTTAATAGATTCATTGAAGAATCAAACATATCCAAAGGAATTGTTTGATGTTTATGTATTAGCGGATAATTGTACCGATGATACAGCAAAGGTTTCCATGGAGCATGGGGCAATTGTATATGAGCGTTTTAATAAGGATTTAGTTGGTAAGGGATATGCCTTAGATTATCTTTATAAGAATGTTGTGGCTTCAAAGGGTGCGGACTACTATGATGGGTTCATGGTCTTTGATGCGGATAATATCGTTGACAAGAATTTTGTGAAGGAAATGAATAAGACATTTGATACTGGAAAGTATGATGCGCTTACTTCCTATCGTAATTCTAAGAACTTTGGATCAAGCTGGTTGTCGGCTGCGTATTCGATTTGGTTCCTTCGTGAAGCTAGATATGTGAATTATCCACGTAGTATCTTAGGTACTTCTTGTATGATTTCCGGTACTGGTTTCTTAGTGTCTAGTAAGGTGATGAAGGAAAATGGTGGATGGCCATATCATTTGTTAACAGAAGATATTGAGTTCTCTGTAAATTGTGCGCTTGATGGGCGTATGATTGGATATTGTGATGGAGCTATGGTGTATGATGAACAGCCTACGACTTGGTCGACGTCATGGACACAGCGTTTGCGTTGGTCAAAGGGCTTCTATCAGATTGACTTTAAGTATGTTGGTAGCTTGTTAAAGGGTAGTTTCTTGAGTAAGCATAGCCGTATGTCTTGTTTTGATATGTTAATGACGGTTATTCCAGCAACACTATTGATTCTATTTGTATTCTTATTGAATGGATACTTGCTATATGCATCATTAACGATGCCTTATTACTATCGTATTGTGTATCGTGCAGTAGCGCTTAGATATATGATGTTTGGTTTAATTAACTACTATGTTGGTATGTTAATTGTTGGAGGAATGGTTATTCTTACGGAGTGGGATCGAATTCCTGCTACGAAGAAGGATAAATTGAAGTATCTTTGGATCTTCCCATTGTTTATTGCGTCATATATTCCGATTTCAATTAAAGCGTTGTTTGGAACTGTTGAATGGAAACCAATTGAGCACCATGCGACAAGTACGTTAAGCTCTAATAACTAAGTAGGACTTGTTTTCTAGAAATAGAAGACAAGTTTTTTTATTGGGTAAAATGCAATGAAAAGAGTGAGATTAGAGTTCAGCGATTGTTAGATTATGTGTTAATGATAGTGGTATTTATACCGATGGAAATGAAATTTAAGTTAAAAGAACAAGTGTTTATTAAAAATCAATAGACAATTTGCATGATTTGCGTAAATTTTAGGTGTATTTCCCTTTACTTCCTATATATATATATATATATATATACTTACCAAGTACAAATTAACGTTTGTCCTTTTTTTATCTTTCGAAGCGTTGGTTTGTTGTAAAACGATGAATGATTATGAGTCATTGATTGTGGATAGAACAAGGAGAAATGTTATGCAAAAAAACAAGAAGAAACATTCCGTATTGTTTATGTTGTTGATGGTCATGAATATGATCATTTCTACATTTACAACGAATGTCTTCGCGGAAGAAACACCAGAAGCAAAAGAATACGGTGTTTTCTCGGTGGATAAAATGAGAATTCATCAAGTAATTTATCAAGATCATGAAAAACTTGGTGCAGGTTGGGGTGGTATGTTGTCTGGTCAATTTAGAATTCCAGCAAACGCGCAAGTGGGTGACTACTTCACATTGAAACTCCCTGATACCATTAAGGTATTAAGCCCAGCAAATCCGAATAAGAAGTGGTTTACAATTAAAGAAGATGGTGCGACAAAGGTCGTGGCTGATGTATACCATATTCAAAATAAAGTAGATACATTGAATAATCCTGAAGCTAGAACGGAAGAAATTATTAAATTCGTTTTAACTGAAGTCACAATGGACGGTAAAGATTATGAAGGTAGCTTCCAGATCGGTGATGAAAAGGATATTCGATATCTTAATGGCAAAGATAATAACACAAGGCTAAGAGTAGGTTTTGTGCCTGATCAAGGTCTAGCGTATGATGCACAAAACCCAAATAGCAATTTGGTGAAAAAAGAAGGACGATTTGAATCAACATTTGCTTGGAAAGATAAAGAAAGCGCTCCTCATACGGTGAAAAATGAAATCGAAATTCATTATGAAGATTCAAAAGAAAACCATTTTGTTGGTAAGGGTCTTGCAAATGTTCAAGTGGAATCTGAAGATGCCGAAGGTATGGTTTGGAATTTCATTATGAATTCAGATAATCGCGATTATACGAATCACGATATTTACATTTACTTAAGTAATACACTTGAAACGTACGCATCGAATGATATTGATTTGAAAAAAGATATGAAAATATGGCGAGTACGTGGAGCGAAGCAAGGTGGCTATATACAAGAAGAAGGTTTAACTGAAATAGCACCTGATGAATATACGATTGAATACGTTAAGAACGACCAACCTAATGTATTTGGTACATGTTTTAAAATTGTGTTCAACAAAGATATCGCACAAGATCCAAATCGAAAAGCTTTCTTAATTCGAATGAAGACGAAGAGAAGTAAAGAGATGAAAGGCGATATTGAGATGGATGTTGGATTTGCAGAAAGAGGGGCTAGTAAAGTTGCGGAGTGGACTTGGTACAAGCACTTTACTGTCACAGGTGATGGCGGTGCGTCACTTGGGGTAGCTCTACCGGAAGCTCCATTGACTACAATTAAACTTGAAAAAGTCGATTCCGTCACAAAAGAAGTCTTGGAAGATACATTTGATCAAGATATGCCAGGTAAAGCAGTATTGTTTGCGTTATCAGATCAAGATGGCAATTACTTGCGTAATGTCCACGTTGATAACAATGGTGAAATTGTCGTAGCTGATTTAGAAATTGGTAAGACATATACATTAGAAGAAAAAGAAAGTCCTGAAAATTATTGGCTTGATCAGAAAAAGTATACGATTACAGTTAAGGAAGATGGCTATGAAATCGATGGTGTTACGTATACCAATGAAAATAAGGTCAAGATTGAAAACGAAAAGTTAACGGACATAACTGTTACGAAGAAGTGGGTTGGTGAAAAAGCCGCCGATGCAGAAGTAACTGTAAAGGTTAAATTGGAAAGAAAAGGTTTAGAACCAAAAGAACTTGGCGAAGTTACTTTGAATGATGCGAATAACTGGACGCACACATTCAAAAACCTTCCAAATTCAAAGGACATCACAGTCGAAGAAGTAGGATCTACTGCTAAGACAGTTAATGGAGTGGAAGTTAAAAGAATTGAAGTTTCCGACAAAAATTACAATGTTACTTATGAGGGGGATGCTGAAAATGGATTGACCATTACGAATACTCTTGTAAAAGAACCGACGACAACATGGGTTCTAGTAACAAATAAAGATGATGGTGAAATTAAATTAGGCGATGACAAATACGTTAAATTGGCGGATCTTAAAGGACCTGTAGATGGAAAACATGAGGCTACAGACTTCGAAAACCCGCATAAGTATAAATGGGTAAATACAATCGAAGATGAAAACGAAAATAGAACGCACTACTTTACACCGTGGACGAAATGGATTGAAGTTAGAAATCTTAAAGAAAATGAAGAAGGCAAATACACTGTAGGTAAAGGAGATAATGCTAAGAAGGTCGAATTTGTTAAAGATTTAAAGACGCAAGAAGATGGGACAAAAGAAAAAAATGAATATGCTTATGCTGAAAATGATTACGAATACATAGAAACGCAAGTTGCTAATTATAATACAACACATATATTCATGAAAAAACCAGAAGCTCCAGTGGAACCTAAACAGCCAGAAGGACCAGAATTACCTGAACAGCCAGAGGTTCCAGCTGTGCCTGAACAACCGGAAGTACCAGCTGTGCCTGAACAGCCGGAGGTTCCGGCAGTGCCAGAGCAGCCTGAAGTACCAACTGTTCCTGAACAACCAGAAGTACCAGCTGTGCCAGAGCAGCCTGAAGTGCCAGCTGTGCCTGAGCAACCAGAAGTTCCAGAAGTTCCAGAACAGCCTGAAGTACCAACTGTTCCTGGGCAACCAGAAGTACCAGCTGTGCCAGAGCAGCCTGAAGTGCCAGCTGTGCCTGAGCAACCAGAAGTTCCAGCAGTACCAGAACAGCCAGAAGTACCAACTGTTCCTGAGCAACCAGATGTTCCAGAAGTGCCTAAACAACCAGAAGGTCCAGTTGTGCCAGAACAACCTGTTGTTCCTAGTGAACCAGAAGTACCTGTAGTACCTGAAGAACCTAGTGAACCTGTGAAGAGATGGACTGAATGGGTAGAAGAAGGGACATTGACGCCTTTGAAGCCTCGTCAAGAAGAGTATTTAGAACGTGGTGAATTTGAGGGCTATGAATACGTTAAGACGTATGAAGAGTCAAATGTTCGTACACATGTGTTCAAGAAGGTTGTGAAGCCTGTTGAGCCTACGAAGCCTAGTGTTCCTACAAAGGTGGAACCGCCTGTAGTGCATGAGGTTGTAGTGAATGATCCAATGCCATCGACTGCAGATGGATTGCATGTGGCGCTTTATGCGTTTGCATTATCCATGGCGATGGGTGTTGTTGGTGTTGCTCGTAGAGTTTTAAATAAGAATTGATAGAAGAATGCTTGTTCGAAAGAATGAGCATTTTTTGTTAGAAAAGTGAAAAAATTCTTTAGATATATTAGTTTTTTGTAAACGTTTGCATTTGTTGGTTCGAGTTAGAAATTTCTAACCGATTTTTCGTGTTTGTTGTGCTGAAATTTGTAGGGGTATTTTTTAGGTGTGTGGTGGTTGTTTGGTGTTTTCGTGGTGTTAGCGCAAGAAAGGTAAAGTTTTTTGATTAGCGTTTACTTTGTTGTTGTTATTAGGTTTTTAAGTGTTTTGTGTGGGGTATAGATTCTGTTTTTTACCTTTGTGAAGAATTTGACAACTGTATAATCGGTTTTATAATTAAGTCTCACGAAGAAGGAACGTGAAAAGGAATAATGGAGGGAATTTTAATGTGTGATTTCAAAAAAGAAGTGGAACCTGCATTTACGTTTTTAACGGTGCAGGAAGAAGCTGAACGTTGCTTATTGTGTCATGATGCACCTTGCACAAAAGCATGTCCTGCACAGACGGATCCAGCAAAGTTTATTCGTAGTGTGCGTTTTCGTAATTTTAAGGGTGCAGCGGAAACAATCCGTCTTAACAATGGTTTAGGGGCCATTTGTGCACGTGTTTGTCCAACGGAGAAGTATTGTCAGGCGGCTTGCTCACGTACTGGTATTGATAAGCCAATCGATATTGGTGGTATTCAGCGTTTCGTAACCGATTTTGAGGAACATGCAAAGATGCATATTTTTGAAAAAGGTGTAAGTAATGGCATGAAGGTTGCACTTGTTGGGTCTGGACCTGGTAACTTGAGTGCTGGTATTGAATTATTACAAAAAGGCTATGATGTGGAATTCTTTGATGATCATAAGTTACCTGGTGGGTATTTGACCTATGGAATTCCGGAGTATCGTTTGCCACAACATGTGATTGATGTGGAAATTGATCGTATTAAGGACTTAGGGGCTGTGTTCCATCAAGAGGTTCTTGTTGGTAAAGATGTGATGCTTGAAGAATTGAAGGCTAACTTTGATGCAGTTGTATTAGGTCCTGGATTTAAAGAAGGCAAGATGCTGGATTTCATGAAGGACAACAAACATGTTGTAAGTGCGGTTGATTTCTTAAAAGAAGTGAAAGAAACAGATGGAAAGCTTGCATTACCAGATCACGTTGTTGTGATTGGTGGTGGAGATGTTGCGATGGATGTTTCTACGACTTGTAAGAAGCTAGGTGTTACGTATGTAACGGATGTGATTTATGAAGATAGTGCGCACTTTGTGGCTTCGAAAAAGGAATTAGAAGGAACGCGTAATGTTGGTGTTACGATGATTGATGCCTATGTTCCAAGTAGCATTTCTGATAATGAAGTGGTGTTTAAGCATCGTTTCCTAGAGAATGAATTGAAGTTGAAAGCAGACTTAATTGTGCTTGCGGTTGGTCAAGTGAATGATCGTATGTTTGATCTTGACTATAGTGGAAACGAAGTTGCCTTTGAAGGATATCATGCTGGAGAAAATGTATTTGTGACAGGTGATATTGCGAAGGGTGAAAAGACGGTTGTGTTTGCGGTTAAGAAAGGTAAGGAAGCTGCTTGTGCAGTGGATGCGTTCTTGCAAGGAGGGAAAAGATAATGGCTAAAGTAGTAAAAAATTTATCGGTGGATTTCTTAGGAGTTCATTTTCCAAATCCATTCTGTCTATCTTCTTCTCCGGTAGGAAATTGTTATGAAATGTGTGCGAAGGCGTACGATGTTGGTTGGGGTGGTGTAGTGTTTAAGACCATTGGGCCTACATCGTTTAAGGTAGATGAAGTATCGCCTCGTTTTGATCAGCTTCCGAAAGAAGCGAAGCCATTTATTGGTTTCAAGAATATGGAACAAATTGCAGAACATAGCTTAGAAGAAAACTTAAGAGACTTAAGACGTTTGAAGGAAGAGTATCCAGATCGTGTTTTGATTGCCTCGATTATGGGAACTTGTGAAAAGGACTGGGAGGAATTGGCTGCACTTGTGACTGAAGCTGGTGCAGATATGATTGAGTGTAACTTCTCTTGTCCACAGATGACGAGTCATGCAATGGGAAGTGATGTTGGTACAAACCCTGAATTGTGTGCGAAGTATTGTGCGGCTTGTAAGCGCGCTAGTAGTTTGCCACTGCTTGCGAAGATGACTCCAAACATTACGGATATGGTTCCTTGTGCGAAGGCTTGTATGGAAGCTGGAGCGGATGGAATTGCGACAATTAATACCGTGAAGTCAATTACCGATATTGATTTAGATACGAAGACGGCATTGCCGATTGTGAATGGGAAGTCTTCGATTTCTGGGTATTCTGGTAAGGCAGTGAAGCCAATTGCGTTGCGCTTTATTCAGCAGTTAAGAACGGGTATTGAAGATCTACCAATTAGTGGTATTGGTGGTATTGAAACGTGGGAAGATGCGGCTGAGTTTATTCTTTGTGGTGCAACGACGTTGCAGGTAACGACTTCGATTATGCAATATGGCTATCGCGTTGTAGAAGATATGAAGGATGGCTTAATGCATTACATGCAGGAACAAGGTGTGGATTCCTTGATGGACTTAGTTGGTGTTGCCAATAAGAATATTATTCCTGCCGAAGAGTTGGATCGTGATTACATTGTGTATCCACATATTGATGAAGAGAAGTGTATTGGTTGTGGTAGATGCTATGTAAGTTGCTTTGACGGTGCACACCAAGCGATTTCATTTGATTCTGATACGCGTAAGCCTTCGGTTGATACGAAGAAGTGTGTTGGTTGTCACTTGTGTGCCCTCGTATGTCCAGTACATGCGATTACCAAGGGTGATGTGGTTCTTAAGGAAGGTCGTAGTGGTAAGATTGAAGATAAGAAACCATTCTCTCGTGGTTGGGTTGAAACGATGTAAGTGTTTAGCTCGTTGTTTAGACAACGGGCTTTTTTATG
>JAHHRC010000035.1 GCA_020026035.1 Erysipelotrichaceae bacterium
TTCAACATCGGAATATCATTGCTAGAATCCCCAAAGCCAATCGTATCCGCAAGATCCATTCCCTCATACTTCACAATCGCCTCAATTCCTGTCGCCTTACTCACATTCCGATGCGTCAGTTCACCAATGACATACGGATCCTCGTCACTCGATAACACATTTAAAAACATCGTATCCGGAATCTTTTCAACAATCGGCAAGAAATCCTCCATAGACGTTGCATAAATTCCAAACTTATAACACGTATCCTCAACCTCATCAGAATCTTCAAAGAAGAAATGATCACGCGCAACCTTTAACGTCTCCTCATTCAACCCACTACCCGTAAAATAATGCGTCGTCGCTAAGGTCCCTAAAGCATCACAATACGACCCCTTCGCACATTCCATCGAATAGCCAAGTCCAAACTCCTTCACCAAAGACTTAATCAAAGACACTTCATCCGCTATAAATGGTGCATCATACACAACATTACCACCATCCACAACCAACGACCCAGACGAATACACAAATCCATCCACATCCACATTCAAACTCAACCCACAAGAAGGCGCATTTCTACCGGTACATAAAAACACCTTATGCCCATTCCTTCTTGCCTTTTCCACCGCTTCTTTCGCACTACTTGGAACACCATGTAGCTTTGAACTATACAACGTTCCATCCACATCCAAAAACACTAACATCCACTTTCCTCCAAACAAACAGATTGACACTTCTTCATCACAAGCATCGCCTTCTTCTCAATCCCATACGCTTTCAATAACGCTACATAACACTCATACACACTCGAATCTAAAGACCCTTTACGAATCGATGCCTCAAAGTACAACGCCGCCTCCTGAAACTCACCAACCGACATATACCACTTCGCCAACGTTTCATACTTCATCACATCAACCTCATCACAACTCAAAGCCATCATCCGTTCTTTATTCGAATTGTAAAATACGACAAACTCTCTACATTCCTTCTTCGAAAACGTTCGCAACGCCTCTAACGGCGCTTTCCACATCTTTCCAGTTTCCAAATAATAGCGCTCATCAAAATACAACGCATACGGTACACCAAACAAATCTTCTTCAAATACCGACACAAGATCTTTCCACAACGCTACATTCCCATTCAGTTTCCGATTCAATTCAAACACATCCAGCGCATAATTCCGATTCAACAAATACGACACATACGCATTTTCTTTAAGCTCAAGCATTCCCGTTTCACTTAGTTTGTACACCAAACAATTCTCAATATCCAAAGAACGTCGCAAAAATCCCTGCTCTTCCAAACGCTTCAAATGCCCCTCTACATCATAAATCCCATACACATTCCACATATACAATGGATATTTTTTTGTCTTTAACGGATAGTGATACCGATGTACCAAATCCAAAAGAACCAAGTCACCAACATACAACCCACGCTTACTACAAACACTCGTTTCCATACGCTCATCATAGCTCACAACTCGCTTCTTATTCCCCATCATATCCACAACATAATCCGGGTATAACACATCGTCTTTCACTGTTTCTTCTTTTACTTCTTTTCGCTTTATTAATCGTTCATATAATTTCATACGCACATTATACCAACTCAAACAAAAGACAACCAATCAATCGACCAGTTGTCTTCGTAATTACACCTTCATTTTAAGCCTAGCATTCTCCAACAATAACGCATCACTTTCTTCACGCAACTCTTTGATTCGCTGCATATAGAACGCAATCTCTTCTTCATCCTGTTTCAAACGCTTTGAAACCATCTCCATAAAAGACACATCCACACCCTTTACACGTGCTTCCTTGCATTCCACTAAGTCTTCCTTCAAGGCAATCGACTCACTCTTGCGTTCCATCAATTCCTTCTTTAACGCATTGTTTTCATCCATCAATTTCTTATACGCATCTTCGTAATTTGCAATCTGTTCTTCACTCACTTGATGTGCCTCTAACAAAGATACTTGATTCAATAGACGCTCATTTTCAAACCGTAAGCCATCCACTTCATCCTTTAATTCTTGGACCATCTTAGGATCACTTACTTCCACAGGACTTTCCATCAGCGCTCTTACTTGATCTTGATAAGTATCTCGTTCCTTTTCAAGCAATCGAATCTTATCCTCTTTCTCTTCTAATTCCTGGATATAATCCTTTAGCTCTTGTTCAACTTCCTCAAGATTCACATGGTACTTCGTCTTCGAATCTAATTGCAACTTCTTAATCGCTTCTTCATATTGCACCATCCGCTCTTTATTCTCTTGAAGACGAACATTCGCATCTTCCAACTCTTGTTTATACAAAAGCACTTCTTCACTTGCTTTCTTTAACGAACATTCCAACTCTTGTTGGATCTGCATGGTTTGTTTCTTCAAGTCATCGACATAGCGATGCACCGACTTCTTATCGTAGCCACTAAACAAACACTCCTTAAACGCCGTTCCATTTTGAAAAGACAAATCAAACTCACTCGCACTTTCCACAACGTCCACATGACCATCACTACTTGTATCCAAATGATTCAATACATCATCCACCAATTTCTGATCCATAGCCATCACCTCTTAGTCCTATTATAAACTACATTCAAATCTTAATTTTGTGAATCTTAAAAACTTTGTTACAATTGGTGCAGAAAGGTTTATTATGCGTTTAAAAGAAGAGTATCGTGAACAAGAAGTCATCAAAAAATCCACATTCATTGCCTGTGTAGCCCCGGCCTTTAGCGAAGAAGAAGCACGCTTCTACATAGACTGCATCCGCAATGAATTCAAAGACGCCACCCATGTATGCCACGCCTACATCATCGGCGATCATGGCCAAATCCAACGCTCAAGCGACAACCACGAACCAAGTGGAACCGCTGGTGTTCCTATGCTAGAAAGCATCCGCAACTCCAACCTCAAAAACACCGTTGCTTGTGTTGTCCGTTACTTTGGTGGTGTAAAACTCGGAGCAGGTGGTTTAATCCGAGCCTACTCAGGAGCCGTCACAAACGCCCTACAACACGCTAGAAAGCTCGAAGAAGTCCCAATGCATGTCTACCAAGTCAAATACCCATATGACCTTGTAGGAAGCGTAGAACACTGGATTCGCACTAACGCCGAAATCCTCGACCTGCAATACGCCGAAAGCATCACCTGTACCTTTATAACACAACTCAAAGACATTGAAGATACCATCAAAGACATCTCCCGGGGAATATCTATTCCTGTCTTAATCGAAGACACCTACAAAGAAGTCGAAGTACAAGAGGCCTAAACAGCCTCTTATTTTCGTTTGATCAAAAGATTCATATCAACCGGAGTAGAGATTCCATTCAAACGACCCTGTTCACTGTATTGCCACATCTCAAAATCATGCACAAACCCAGGCACACTACCACCATATTCCGCAACCCAAAACTTCACATCATCCTGCAAGTCTTCCATCGCAATCACATCTTCTAACCACCAACTCGACCCATACACATACGACTTATAGCCATACTCACGCAACTGCTTTACAAACGCTAAGGCAATCGCTGTCTTTTCTTCCCGAGTCAAATTGGCAATGCGATCATGATCTGTTACATATTCCATATCATAGCCAATCGGCAAATCCAAATCATACGGACTTACTAAACTAATGACATAATTTGCCTCTTCAATCGCCTCTTCCACACTAACAGCCTGCGAAAAGAAATACACACCACGTCTTAAATTCGCTTGTTTCACCTTATCCATATTCGCAAGAAACTGCCCATCCCGATGCAAGATCCCTTCACTATAACCACGATATCCACACCGTACCATCACAAACGAAACACCTTGTTGTTTCAAGGTGGAACAATCAATCGAACCCTGATGCTCACTTACATCAATTCCAATCGAAGACGTATACACCGCATCTTCATACATCGCTAAGCCATTTGCTTGGTTCTGAAATCCAACCGCCTGATACGGATGCTTATAGACTGGATCTACATACTCCACAATCTCTACTTCACTTCGATCTTTATGCAAAAAAGAAGTCAAAAGCCCATACATCACACTCAGCACAAAAAACACAAAGACAATGTGCAACACTTTCGCAATCGGTTTTCTTAACTTTCTTCGTCTCATACCCAAATTCTACCACAATCGATCCCACAACTTTCTTAATCCTTGCTTAAGAATCCTGTATAATGCACCTAGAAAGAGGTACATATGACAATCAAAGGAATTTTATTCGATCTTGGCTATACGCTATTAACACCTAAAACAAATGACTGGTACTTAACCGAATGTTTCTACTCATTTATACCAATTGAAACACTCCATAAAACAGATCCCAAACAAGCACACCAATCCTTCCAAAACGCGTATACCGCCCTTCACAACGACCACAAACTCACATCACGCAAGCAAGAACTTGAACAATGGACAACCTTCTATTACGACTTTGTAAATGGCATTGACGGCTTAAGCATCACAAAAGAAGACGCCTACACCATCGCCTATGACCACACTTACAACAAAGACCAATTCGTTCTTTGTGACGACACCCTTGAAACCCTAAAAAACCTCAAACAACAAGGCTACACGCTCGGCATTCTATCCAATACCTATCCTTCCGCAGCTCACTTTATCGAAGAACTACACATTCTCGACTACATTGACCACGCGACCTATTCCTATGAACTAGGCAAACTAAAACCAGATCCCGACTTATACGCAACTGCGATCGAGAAAATGCAACTAGAACCAAATGAAATCCTATTTGTGGATGATCTTCTTGCTAACCTCATCATGGCAGAAAACTTTGGCCTCCAACCAGTTCTATCCTTGTTAAATCCAAACGCCAAAGAAAACAAACGCTATCCTTCCATTAAATCCCCAAGTGACATTTTCAAAATCTTACAAACCTACAATACCCTTAGCTAAGAGAACGTTTCGTTCTCTTTTCTTATTCCTCTAACTGCTCACGAATCGACTTCTTCAACCGATACAACCGCCCCGCATACGCAGACTTACTAATCCCTAAACGTTGACTTGCCTCTTCATACGACAAATCCTCATACCATAGATCATAGATTTCCTTTTCCTTCTTACTCAAATGCGCCACAATCTCCTTCAATTTCACCTTCGCATCTTGATAACGCACATAATACTCCGGCTCTTCTAACGGACTTGCCATTAGCTCTGGTGTACAAACATAGTCCAAATGTTCAAACGCCGCATCAAAGGGAATACAGTTATGCACTTGAATGCGACTTGCTGTATTGTATTTACGTATCAAATCCACAAACCGACGCTTAATCACAATATCCAAATACGTATCAAAGCTACAATTACAAACTGGCCGATAACTTTCCATCGCTATTAACAACGCCAAATACGCCTCATCGACAAAGTCGTCCCGATAAATCTTAAACCTGCCATTCCGTTTCATTTCGACATTCACCTTGCACATCAATTTCTTCTCGTACATACGAAAAAGAGCCGTCCTTGCATAGGAATCCCCAAGGCGGCTCATATAAATAAATTCGTAAGGATTCAATCCCTCATACATGTATACTCACCCCTTATTGAATTGGAGTACGTTTTGACATGATTTCATACATTAGAATACCGGCCGATACCGACGCATTCAATGAAGAGATTTTTCCTTTCATCGGTAGTGAGACAATATAGTCACACTGTTTTTCCACAAGACGGGAAATACCTTTTCCCTCATTTCCAATCACTAGGACCGCATCAAAGTCATAGTCTAACGAACGATAGTCCTGACCATCCATATCTGCACCTAACACCCAGTAACCTTGTTTCTTAAGATCTTGTAGTGTCTTTGTAAGATTCGTAACAGCTGCACACTTCACCGTCTCAATTGCCCCAACGGAAATCTTCGCAACCGTAGGAGTAAGACCAGCATTATGTGTCTTCTTAAAGATCACACCATCTGCACCAACCGCATCCGCAGTACGCAACACTGCCCCAAGATTATGTGGATCTTCCATTTCGTCCAACATAATGATAAAGCCATGCTTATCCTTCTTGTTTTGAACAATGTCATCCACACTATAGAGCTTGTAATCTTCAATCTCAATCACAACACCCTGATGCTTATCCGAACCGCATTTCTTCTTCAATGTCTTCTTATCACAAATTGTGACTTTGACATGATTGTTTCTAGCGAGTTCTTCAATCTCTTGATCATGCCCTGCAAGATAGATGTTGAAGATCTTCTTACGATCCTTCAACGCCCTCTTCGCAACGTGTCTTCCATATACATATTGTGCCATCTTCTCACCCCTTTAGCTTACATACTTCTTCCATAATTTGTTCGATTCTACTCTCACGATTTTCCAAATCCAACATTCCAATCAACGCTTCAAACCCCGTTGCCTTCCGATAAATCTGAACCGGTGTGTTCTTTGGATAGGTTCCCGTGTTGTCATTACGACCACGACGATACACTTCTTCCTCTTCTTCGGTAAAGAATTGTTTCTCATGCAGTGCATCATAGAACGCAGCTTGCGACTTTGCGGACACATATTCAATCGACAACTTCTGCAATCTCTTGCCCGTTCCAATTCCCTTTAATAAAAGGTATTTACGCACCACTAAGGACCAAACCGCATCCCCTAAAAAGGCAAGCGTACGTCCTGAATATTCCTGATAACTCACAAAAGACCCTTTTCTACAAGCTCATTACGACAAGCATCGGCACAATCCCAATCCTTTTCTTTCTTCGCATTTTCCCACTTGATAAATAGCGCTTTGTCTTCCTCACTCATCGTTACACTTTCCACAACAATTCCCAACACTTTCAACATCTTCTCAATCGCATTGCGATAAGTAACGGCTGTTTCAAAATCAATTTCTCTTACACGTAACGCTTGATTCAACTTCTTCACCGCTTCAAAAATCACCGAATACGCATTTGGTGTATTTAAGTCATCATCCATTTGATCTAAGAACGAACGATACAACTCTGCATCATATTCACCTGTATTTTCAAACCCAGCTAAACATGCCTTAATATCAAACTGCTTCAACGGATTAAGAACCTTATCCAATTCCTTACGAGCTGTTTCAACCGTTTCTTCCGAGAAGTTTAATTCCTTACGATAATGCACAGAACTCATCAACCAACGTGTCAAATTCGTTCCAAGCTTACTTGCAATATCCTTTGCCCATAGCACATTTCCAAGAGACTTACTCATCTTATCTCCATCAATGTTTACCATCGCATTGTGCATCCAATAATTCGCCAAACAGTTGCCATGCATCGACTCTTGTTGGGCCACTTCATTTTCATGATGTGGGAAACGCAAATCCATTCCACCACCATGAATATCAATCAAATGCCCCATATTATTGTTAATCATGACAACACATTCCGTATGCCAGCCAGGTCTTCCTTCTCCCCAAGGAGAATTCCACTTAATCCCAAGATCTGTCTTCTTCCATAACGCAAAGTCAAACGGATTCTTCTTCGCCGTATTTTCTTCAATACGACTACCAGCCTCTAACTGATCCAAACGTTGGTGACTAATTTCCCCATACGTAGGAACCGAATCCACCGAGAAATACACATCCCCATCGACTTCATAGGCATGCCCCTTTTCCACAAGTTCATTGATAAAGCCAATGATTTCATCCATCGTTTCCGTTACACGTGGAGTAATATCTGGAAGTTCTGTATTCAATAACTTACGCACATTCGTATACGCTTCAATATAACGTTCAGCAACTTCCTTCTCACTTACACCCTCATCATGAGCCTTCTTAATAATCTTATCGTCCACATCGGTAAAGTTTGAAACATATTGAACCTTATATCCTTCTGCTTCAAACGTACGCTTCAACACATCAAACACAATCATCGGACGTGCATTTCCAATATGGGCATGGTTATACACCGTAGGCCCACACACATACATCTTCACTTCACCTTCCGTAATCGGCTTGAATTCTTCCACTTTCAAATTCTTCGTGTTATATAGTTTAATCATTTCTCTTCCCTTCCTACAAAAATAAAGAGCGCCCTTACAAAAAGGCGCTTCTTTGCGTTGTTCCACTTTAAGTAATAAACATGCATCGTAACGCCATGCCCACGTATCTTCCTACTACCTTCAAAAGATCCCTCAAGGACGCATTCTACAACCTACTCCATAAGGTGTTTTCACCAGCCACACCCTCTCTACCTATGTTTCAAATGTATACTATTTCCCATCAACAGTTTTCAATATCATACATGATACCACAAGGAATGACAATTCCTTATGCCTCATTCTTATCCATCTTCACATTGATCGTTTCTTCTAATTTACTGGCAATCTTCGCCGTCGCTTTGCCTTCTTCATAGAACTCAAGATCCGACTTTTCCCCTGGCTCTTTCATGCGCAATTGACGCTCTTCGACCCACTTCGTTGTATGCTTATGCATCGACCAGTAGCCAAACAAACTCACAATACCAGCCCCAACAACATCGGTAATAATATCCTGCATCGTATCCATCAAGGCATTACGACCAATAAACTGAATCCCATCTTCAGTCATAAACTTCTGCATATTAAGCCCCAATAGACCATCAAATGTAAACTCATAAATCTCCCAGATTGCCCCACACGTTACCGCAAAACTAAAGGCAAACAAGGCAATAAATCCCGGTGTTAAATCAAACACAAAACGCTTCGACTTATTCAAAATCGAAATCAACGAGAAGGCCAAAGAACCAAGCATTCCTGCTGAGAAGAAGTGTAAGAACGTATCCCAATGTGGCACATTGTAATAAAAACTACGCACTTCCCCTAAGAAAATCGAACAATACAAGAAAATCACAAACGGAATTAACATCTTACTTGGAAAGACAACATTCATCGTCCGTTCTACTTTTCTTGGCAAGTTCATACAAAGAATCCCTAGGATACTTTCAACAAACATCAACGTGTAATACGTCTTAGGATGCACATTCGGTGGCGTGCTACCCGTTACTTCACTTGGTGCTAAAAAAATCAAAATCCCAATAATCACCACCGATGACCACATCGTAAAATTCACAAAACGAAAGATAAATCGCTCTGTCTTCTTTTTCTTAAGCATTTGTTCTTCAGTTGTAAGAAGACGCTTCTTTTTACCCATACACTACCTCAACTATTTTCTTTCGTCTCTTCCTGCTTGATATAGAAACTATAAATCGAATTTCCAATCAATAACCACTCTTCCAAGTCCACCATCCAGATGTAGTCCTCTTCGGTAAGAATGCCCTGTTGAATCAAACGAATCAATTCCACATCGCTAAAAGGACCATACTTTTCACCATCTCCCTTGGTGTAATACCAAAGCTTTTCTTCATTCATATAAAGTCCTCCTATTCCACTACCGCATCGGCTTTTTCTTTCAATGTTACTCGTACGGTTGTACCAATATTTACAACACCACTTGGCTCCAATTGATCGATATAGCAATCATCTTCACTACTACAACTATTCACAACTTCCACAACAATTCCCATCGGTTCTACTTTACTCTTAAACTCAGAGAATCGTAAATTCTTCAACTGACTCAAATCCACCGACTTAGGCTTATAGTTTCTTCCATAAATCGTAAACTCACTTGGTTGATACGTCTTTGGATCTCTAGGATTTGCGACAAACTTAATCGTGTAATTCGAATTCGTTGAAATATCAAAGCCAACATCCTTTGTAAAGGTAAAGGAATTCGTGTATGCAGTCACCGTCAAATCACCAACCGTAACCGTATAACTCTCGGCATTTTCATCGCCATTCCATTCCACATACCAACCATTGTCCACTGGCTTATCAATCTGAATCTCCGGTGTCTTTAGCTTCGATAATGGAATCTTCTTATATTCCGCAATGCGTGATAATTGTTCACTCGCCTCAAACTTCTTATCGTTTTCCTTTGGCATTGCCGTTACACCAATGGCATACTTCGTACCATCTTCTAACGTATCATGTGGCACAGAGAATGTCGTTTCCTTGATATCACTCTTAAACGAATCTCCCACAACAACCGAATAATGATCGGCATTTTCTACACCCTTAAAGGTAATCGTCCAATTCCCCGTTGCCTTATCCATCTTCACTTCTAAGTCCGTAGGTGTTTGTAACTTCAACTTCTCAGCATTGTAGTTGTATTCCACTTCAACCGGTTCACTTGGCTTCATATCACTCTTCTTCGGATATGCCGTAATCGAAACCTTATAGGTCGTATTCGATTCTAACTTATCACTTGGAATCGAAGCCGAAGGAGTCACCGACTTAATCGTCGTAACTGGATCAGTATTAAAGGAAACCGTATAGTATTCCGCATACTTTACTTTATTAAAGCTAACCGTCACATTCGCAGGTGTTACATCAAACTTCACACCACTGACAGACTCTAACACTTCACTCTTATCTTCTTCCTTGTCTTCTTCCAATTCACTAGGATCTGGCAATTCTTCCATCACCCGATACAACTTCTTACGATTATCACCAGCTCCAAGAATCTCACCATTGTTAGTAATCGCAATCAATGTCTCATTCCGAGCCGCAATGTATTTAATACTCTTTAAGGCTTTCACATCTTCGACAAAGTCTTCATCACTCGAGGCAACACTTACAAGCCCCTTCGCAAGCGATGCGACAAAGTCATTTCCAACCGCTACTGCCTCCATCGAAGCCCAAGTAGCTGTATTACTTGTACTACCTGTACCAATCGCAAACGTATTCACACGGCCATTACTATCCAAAACCGCAATCTGATTTTGGCCAACCGATACCTTCGCTACATTCGATAATCCTTCTAATTGGTCTTTCGATGCAACCTCACCACCTACATGGATCTTATGATTCCCATCAAGACCTAGCACAACATTTCCACAAGCATATACTTCTTGAATGTCTTGCCACTGACTTATCGTCTTACTTAGTGTTGGATTGCCACTGCATTCCAATGTTCCATCGACTTTCAAACCAACCACAAAGCGATCACCTGCCGCAATGTCTTTGATTCCTTCCCAATTATTGGTAAGCTTCGCAATTTCCATGTCACTACATTGCACTTTTCCATTTTCACTTAGAACAACCCCAAAGTTTTGACCACTCGCAATTGCGACTAGCTTATCTTCTTTAAAACTCGGTACCGCTTCCCCCATGGAATGAATCGAACCCGAATCATCCAAATACATGGTAAAGGTATCACTTATTGCAACCTTCTTGGTCGTTGACATTGGTACATGTACTGCATCATTTTTCCCCATATCAAGGAAATACCACAACATGAACACAACCAAAAGACAAGCCCCACCAATGTATAGATACATCTTCAACTTTGGATCAAGTTCCTTCTTCTTAGAAACAACCGGACTTTCTTCCTTCTTTTCTACAACCACTTCATCTTCCACAATACGATTCACAACCGTTGGTTCAAACTGTTGCGTCATTTGAATTGTCGCACCTTGGTTCAAGGACGCTTCAATATTCGACTGTGTATCTCCACTTGCCGGTGCTAAAGTTCCAGCAACTGCCGGAATATGATCTGCCATATCTTCCGTTAAGCATTCATCACTTTCCACAACCTCACCACTCTTAAAGTTTTGGAACGGAATTTCCACCGATAAATCAAATGGATCTAAGGTCTCTAAAACAATTGGCTTTGTATTATCCAATAAGTCCACAATTGGAACATTATAAAGATTTGCCAACTTACGACACACAACAACGCCACATACCGCATTGCCGTTTTCATATTTCATGTATTCATTGACCGGAATATTTAATTCCCGTGCAACATCCGCTTGCGAATAGCCATGGTGCTTACGCAAGGACATTAACTTTTCATGTAAACAATTTTTTATCATATGCTCACTCTTTTCTACGTAACCATTTTACTAGAAATGATGCAAGATACCAAATTTTCACGCCAAAAAGCCTTAAAAAAGCGATTACATTCCAGAAAACATAAAAAAGAACAGATTGGAAACCAACCTGCTCTTTGAAATTCATTAATCTTATAGATTAGCGAAGTACTTAATTGTACGAACCATCTGAGATGTGTATGAATTTTCGTTGTCGTACCAAGATACAACTTGAACTTCATATTCATCTGTACCGCATGGAACAACCATTGTTTGAGTTGCATCAAATACGGAACCGTGTGTTTCGTCGATAATGTCAGTAGAAACTAGTTCTTCTTCTGTGTATCCGAAGGAATCATCAGAAGCAGCCTTCATAGCTTCGTTGATCTTTTCAACTGTTAGATCCTTAGCGTTAACCTTAGCAAATAGCATTGTTAGAGATCCTGTTGGAACTGGAACACGCTGAGCTGCACCGATTAGCTTACCGTCTAATTCAGGAATTACTAGACCGATAGCCTTAGCTGCACCTGAAGAAGCTGGAACGATGTTGATAGCTGCTGCACGGCTACGACGTAGGTTACCCTTACGTTGTGGTCCGTCAAGAACCATCTGATCACCTGTGTATCCGTGTACTGTACACATGATACCAGAATCGATTGGAGCTAACTTATGAAGAGCCTTAGCCATTGGAGCTAAGCAGTTTGTTGTACAGCTAGCTGCTGAAATGATTTGATCATCAGCTGTTAGAATATCGTGGTTTGTACCGAATACGATAGTCTTTAGGTCTTTTCCTGCTGGAGCAGAAATAACTACCTTCTTAGCACCTGCTGTTACGTGTGCCATTGCTTTTTCCTTGCTTGTGTAGAATCCTGTACATTCTAGAACTACGTCTACATCGTATTCTCCCCAAGGAAGATTAGCTGCGTCCTTTTCGCTTAGGATCTTGATTTCCTTACCATCAACTGTGATGCTGTCTTCACCAGCTGTTACTTCGTGATTCCAGTTACCGTGAGTTGAATCGTGCTTTAGTAAGTATGCAAGCATCGAAGGGCTTGTTAGGTCGTTGATTGCAACAACTTCGTATCCCTCAGAAACAAACATTTGTCTGAAAGCTAGACGTCCGATACGTCCAAAACCATTGATCGCTACTTTTACATCTGTCATGTCTAAATAGACCTCCTTAAATTTCAATGTTACATAAAGATTATAGGGAATTTAGACCCTTTCGTCAATTGTGAAAGGTTAAACAAAACAACTAATATAAAATGTAAGCGATTGCATACCGCAAATACCCTTCAATTTCACATAATCTTCCCATTGTAAATCGATAATTAAACAAATTTCTTCTACACTCCCTTTCAACATTGTCAATGAAGGACAATGAGAGACATTGAGAGACAATGGTGGTCAATGAGAGACAATAGAGGACAATGAGAGACAATAGAGGACAATGAGGGACAATAGAGGACAATGAGGGACAATAGAGGACAATGAGGGACAATAGAGGACAA
>JAHHRC010000036.1 GCA_020026035.1 Erysipelotrichaceae bacterium
TTTCTTCTTTGCCGAAAAAACAAACTCAAACTCCATGGATTCTTCAGGCAACAGGAACTCATCATGCACCAAAGCACCCCAACTATCATCTCCACCTACACCCATTTGCATCAAACTCAAACGAATAACAGTATCCAAAATAGGTGGTAACTCATTTTGATGTTTTGCTATATCAACTTGATGCGGCGTATAAGGCAAACAAGACGCATTCACCAAATACGAAACCGCATCAAACTGTAATCCATATCCTTCCTCATCAAACACAAACATCGAACGAACATTGGTATGATTCCCACATTCCTGTGGCACAAGATACGGCGTATACTGCTCAACACTCGTCGAACAATATCGACCAAACTTGGCTCCACTGTTCCGATCTGCATATGTTTCATCATATCCATCTCCAAGCCATTCCACATTCTTGTACCTACAATCCATTGTAAACATCATCGCAAATTCCATCATCCGTGGTAAGTCTTTCACATGCTCATACACTAACTTCACATGCACAGCACCATCCGCATAGACACGATACACAACCTTACAAGAGGAAATTGGCTTCGTAGGCATCACATACGGACAAATAAACTCCACACAATCCTTATGTTCCTTATAGGAAAAAGGCAAAATCCGTGGATATTCACATCCCTCCACAATCTTATTCGAAAGATACATACTACCAATCTTCCACTGCCCATACCGCATACCAGATAAACAACCTAAATCATTATCCGTAAATGCTCTTGCAAAATTCGGAACAGGCATCTTCTTCAACATTTCACGCCCATCAAAACAATAGGAAACCATTCCACCATAACTCAATGAGAATAAAACTGAGAAACGTTTCCCTCGAACACCAATCGCATGCCTTGCACGAATCACCTCTAAGAACCCTTCATGGCTTTCATTCTCCACAAAGGAATGCTTACGAAATTCACCAAAGCCAAGTTCATATCCCTTCTTTGCATACAAGGTATCTTCCTTCAAGCAATACGAAACACGAACCACATAGTCCAAACAGTCATCTTCCGCTTCAGGTAATGCATACAACTTCGAACAACCAGGTGCTACATTCGTAATCAATTCTTCCTGCAACACACACCATCCATCTTTTTCAATCTGCACCACAAACGTAAACGCATTGGTATTCGTAAACATCGCATCATTTCGAATCATGACACATTTCTTCTTCACATCCAAAGAAAACATCTGATACAAAAACTTCACTTCCTGCATCTTAGGACTCGGCAATCGATTCAAGCCATACACAAGCCCATTGCCACTAAAGCTACCATCATTCAAATGATCCTCAAAGTCACCACCATACGCCCCATACATCACTCCATGGCAATCTTCCTTCAAAAGCGTTTGATCAATATAATCCCAAATAAAACCACCTTGGTAACGCTCTTCATACTTCTCTAAGGCAACATACTTATACAAACCACCACAAGAATTCCCCATGGCATGACTATATTCACAACAAATAAACGGTTTCTCAAAATGCGTATGCAGGAACTCTTGAATCTTTTCAACCGATGTATACATCTGACTTTCCACATCACTCGTAGAAGGATACCTACGATCATGGAAAATCCCCTCGTAATGCACCAATCTTGATGAATCTTTACTATGGAAATACTGCGACATCTTATGCAACACCTTACCACCATACGATTCATTCCCAAGCGACCAAATCAACACACAAGGATGATTCTTATCACGTTCAAACAAATTCTCACACCGCTTCACTAACATCGGCGCATATTTCATGTGATCATTCGGCAAGATATCCATCTTTACAAAATCAACAGGCAATGGATCCCATGTTCCATGCGTTTCCAAATTCACTTCATCAATCACATACAAACCATACAAATCACACAAACGATAAAACAACGATTGATTCGGATAATGACTCGTACGCACCGCATTGATATTATGTTGCTTCATCGTACGCAAATCTTGTTCAATCTCTTGCCTACTAATTGCCCTTCCCTTTGTACAAGAAAACTCATGACGATTCACACCATGGAACACAATCCGCTTCCCATTCAGCTTCATCAAACCATGATCAAGCTCAAAACGACGAAAGCCAACTTTCTCAACAATGTATTCCATAAGACCATCAAACTCGTCAAATACCTCAATCACACAATCATACAAATACGGATCTTCACACGACCAATAACGCACCTTACCAACATCACAAGAAAACTTCAACGAACTCTTCAAAGACCGCTTCGACTCAAACAAAATTACCCCATCATCTTGCAAGGAAACACGCACTTTCCCATTCCCCATACAGCGCAAAGATAACCCAAACACACCACGACTATAAGAGTCATCTAACGTTGCCTTCACATGCACATCCACAATATGATTCAAAGGTCTTTCTAACAAATACACCTCACGAAACAAGCCACTCAAACGGAAGAAATCTTGATCTTCAAACAAACTCCCAACACAATACTGAAACACCTGAACAACAATCTGATTCAATCCAACATGTAAATACGATTGAATCGCAAATACAGCCCTAGTAAAGGAGTCCTCGTGATAGCCAACAAACGTTCCATTCACATACACCGCAATCGCAGCATCAGCCCCTTCAAAACACAATAAGAAATCCTTACACACATCCACCTCAAGCAAACGCATATAAGTCCCTACGTAATTCTCTTCTAAGAAATTATGTTGGCCTTCAAACGGATAGGCAATATTCGTATATTGCGGCTTACCATAGCCAGATAATTGCATATGCGATGGAACTTGAATCACATCTTGATAGGATGATTCCGCAAACAAATCAAACGACTCATCAACACTTGAATAACGAAACTTCCATTCCCCATTCAAGCTTGTCTTATAACTTGACGCATCCTCTTCATACTCATGTTTACTTGCATAGTATAAATGGTCTGAAACAGCCTCTTCACAACCAAGTGAAAAGACTGTTTCATCCTTTAACATATTCAGATCAAACTTCATGCGACTTCCGCCTTCAATGTAAACAACATTGACGCAAAATCACCACCAAGTGCTGTCAAATCATCCCGTTCAATCACAAGACCAATACGCATCAAGTAATCCCCATAGAATGATCCAATCACTTCCTCATCCTTCGTAAAGGAATGATATGTGACTTTATACAAACAATCCGCATCCAAACCGTCTAACTTAAACCGCAACCAAGAACCATTCACCGTATTCAATCCCTGAACATACAAGCAAACCGCTTCCTTTTGATCACTCGACACAACAATTTGTCCTAAGTTACCCGTTTCAAACGGACTCAACAAACGATAGAACTTACCATCCAACTGAATCAAAGACCGATACTGTTTCATAAATTGAATCTGTTTCTTCACAATCGAAATCTCTTCTTCACTCAACAAATTCAAATCCAACTCATATCCAAACGCCCCAAAGAACGCCATATTTCCACGCGTCACAAGAGGTGTCATGCGATTCAATTGATGATTCGGAACCGCCGACACATGCGCCGACATCATCGACACCGGATACACCAAAGACGTCCCATATTGAATCTTCGTACGCTCATACGCATCCGTATCATCACTCGTCCAAGCCTGTGGTGCATACTTCAACAACCCAGCATCAAACCTTGCCCCACCACTTGCACAAGACTCAAACAAAATATGTGGATAACGCTTCGTCAAACGCTCATACAATTCATACACACCAAGCATATAACGATGCATAAACTCCCCTTGCCACTTACCATCATGGCCTTTTGAATATGGCTCTGTGATATAACGATTCATATCCCACTTCACATACGAAATCGCAGCCGTATCAAACACTTTAATAAGCATCTCATACACACAATCCACGACTTCCTTCTTCGAGAAATCAAGCACATGTTGATGACGAGAATGCGATTCAAACCGCTCTGGATCTCCTACAATATAGTCCGGATGTGATCGATACAAATCACTATCTTTATTCACCATCTCCGGTTCAATCCACAAACCAAACTTCAACCCCATCGCTTCAATCTTCTTCGATAGCCCATCAATACCAGAAGGTAGCTTGTCATAATTCACAAACCAATCCCCAAGCCCAGCACGATCATTGTTTCGAACACCAAACCATCCATCATCTAAGACAAACAGCTCCGCCCCAACATCACTAGCCTTCTTTGCCATCGCAAGAATCTTTTCTTCGGTAAAGTCAAACTCCGTTCCTTCCCAGTTATTCAAAAGAATCGGCCGTTCGCGATTCGCCCAAACACTACGACTAATATGCCCCTTATACAATGCATGGAAGGCATGACTCATACCATTTAACCCACAATCACTATACACACATACCGCTTCCGGTGATTCAAAGCTACTACCAGCCTTTAAATCCCAAGCAAACATCTCTGGATGAATGCCTAAACTAACACGCGTAAGGGCAAAGCTAGACACCTCAACTTGCGCTAAGAAATTCCCACTATACACAAGATTAAAGCCATACGCTTCCCCTTGTGATTCAGTCGTTTCTTTCCGAACCAAAGCCATAAACGGATTTGCTTCCGCACTTGAAGCCCCACGCAAGGACTGCACGCCTTGAATCCCCGTACGAAGTGGGAATCGTTCCACGTAACGCTCTCTACCCCAAGCACCCACTAAATCAATCATTTCAAAGGCACTCTCTTTAAAATCAAGCGAACTACTCAACAAACGATCCAAGCACACATCTTCAACCCCATGATTCACAATCCGACTCGACCTTACAACAACAGGTAGATCTTTAAAAATCGTGTATGACAATGTCAGTTCTAGATTCAATAACGAATCCTTCAACACCACCTCTAAACTCATCGCCTCATCTTCTGTTGCATATAAAGAAGGAAGTGATTCTAACTCCTTCTTCCCATCGTATACAACATGGTGATCGTACACAAACGAACTTACAAGACTGCCATTCGAACGTTTGATTCCAATAGCTGGTGTTTTAAAATCCCCAGTTCCATAAACCGGAAACTCATTTGGTGTAAACTCTAAAGACTGAATGGAAGGCTCTTCTAAACAAACAGCCCCACAACTACGCATCTTTTCTTCATGCAACAAATGGAAGATGTCACAATCATGGACTCTTTTGCCATAGTACAAATGCTCTAAAGCACCCCCATCCATCACCTTGAAAATATAAGAGATGAAAGCATTCTGTAAATGAAATACACCTGTATCTCTATGCTCATAAATAAACATACTTATACCTCTGTTTCTTTTTCCATCACCCGAAATTCACTCGGACTATAGCCGGTATTTTTCTTAAACATCTTACAGAACGTCAACTGGTCATGGTACCCAACCAACTCACCAATATTCTTAATCGGTGCATTCGTATTCAGTAACAAATGTTTCGCCCTTTCAATCCGCAGTAACATCAAATACTTCTGCGGCGCAACACCGGTCATCTTTGTAAAAATCGTACTCAAGTAACTACGATTAATCCCAATTTCATTCGCCAATTCCGCAATCTTAATCGGACTAGAATATTGGTCCATCATATAGCGAATTGCCTGCTGTACATACAATTGCTCAATCTTATCTTCTTTTTGACTCAACTCCGGATTCACCTTGTGATATTCCTTCATCAAATCCGAACACAACTCCTGCAAGTACCCATTGCGTTTCAAATCCGATTCAAAATTCAACTTCGAATAGGCAAGCATCTCTGTAATATAGTCCGCAAACGCACTTGCATCACTCACTTGTGTCACATTGGAATTCTTAAACCCCGATTCATCCAACACAAGATTTGCCTTATGGCCCGTAAAGCCAATCCAAGCATAGGTCCAAGGCTCTTGTAAATCCGCCTCATACCAACCTTCTTCACCCTTTCTCAACAAGAACACCGAATTCTTTTCCAATTGGTATGTCTTGCCATGGGTTCTTAAGGTACCCTTACCATCTAACACAAAGTGCAACAAATGATACTCCCGCTTATTTGGCCCAAAGCGATGCCCATTCTTACATTCCTGTGTTCCGCAACAAACAAAACTAATCGCATCCGTTTTCTCGCGATAATCTTCCACACATTGATAGCTATTCGTGTCCCAAACCATGTATTTTTGTAACACTATAGCTTACCTCCAGAAGTCGCAATTCCTTCAATAAATTGTTTCTGGAAGATTAAGTAGATGATAATCATTGGAACACTTGCAATAATCGAAGCCGCCATAAGTTCTGGAAACTTCGAAGAATATTGCCCTTGAATCTTCGCCAACGCACTCGACAATACAAGCATGTCAGCTTTCGTATTAACAATCATTGGCCACATCAAGTCTTTAAAGGCAAATAGTGCCGTAAAGATTCCTAAAGCAACCATCGAAGACTTTGTAAGAGGTGCCATAATCCGTAAGAAGATTTGCCCTGTATTAGCACCATCCAAACGTGCCGCTTCTTCTAATTCCTTTGGCAAGTTGGTAAAGCCAATACGCATTAAGAACGTACCAAACGCTGTTACTAAACCTGGGAACACTAAGGCAAAGATACTATTCAACATTCCCACCTTACTCAACATTAAGTACTGCGGAATAATAAAGATCTGCACCGGTACCATCATTTGGAACAACACTAACGCAAAGGCTACATTCTTTCCTTTGAACTCTAGTCTTGCAAAAGCATACCCAGCTGTAGTCGCTGTTACAACCGCACATACCACACGGAAGAATATCATTAACAATGTATTCTTATACAACACCAAGAAATTCATCGAAGACATTACCGATTTAAACGCATTCGTTTGCCACTTCGTAGGGAAAATTACAAACGGGTCTACACTTGTTGATTCACTAACTGTTTTAAACGCCGTTAACACCATCCAAGCAAATGGCACAATCATGGTAATCGACACAAGAATCAACACCACATGCGTGATTCGAATATCAATCTTTTTGCTTTGATTCATATACATCCTTCCCTTCTAGTTGTAGAATACCCACTTCTTTTGAACCTTCATTTGTAACCATGTAATGATGAGAATAATGACTAACAAGAACACAACAATCGTGGAACTATAGCCAATGTTTTTATTAATAAAGGCATACTTATAGAACAAATACACCAAAGATTCCGTTTTATTAAAGGCTGGATTACTCTTTTCCACCATCATGTAAATAAGGTCAAACACCTGCATTGCCCCAATGACACGGGTCACTAAGACAAAGAACACCGTTGGTGATAAAAGTGGTAGCGTAATCTTAAAGAACTGTTTTACTTTACTAGCCCCATCAATTCTTGCGGCCTCGTAATAATCGTGGGGAATCTCTTGTAGACCAGCTAAGAATAAGATGACGTTATACCCAAGAATCGACCAAATACCAATAAAGGCAATCGCATAAATCGCAATATTTGGATCACTCAACCACTTCACATCCAAGTGGAAGACATTGTTAATAAGTCCAAATTCCGAGTTATACAACCATCTCCAAACCATCGCAACCGCTGCAGGTGGCGCAACCATTGGTAAAAAGACAATCGTTCTATAAATCGAACGTCCTTTAATCTTCTTATTTAACAACACCGCTAATAAAAGCGCTAATACAATAGAAATCGGAACTTCGACTAACACGTACTTAAACGTATTCGCCGTTGCTTGCCATACTTCAGCATCCGAGAATACCTTCATGTAATTATCAAAGCCTACAAACACATTCCCTCTACCAAAGTCACCGGTCTTAAAGAAACTTTGATAAATTACACGAAAGATTGGAATAATATTCAAAACGATCAAACCCAACATGGTTGGAAGAATCATTCCCCATCCCCAAAAGAAGTCTGAACGCTTACGAGGATCTTTAAACGTCGTCATAATTGTCTCCTTTAGATAAATATAGGCAGATTTTCATCTGCCTATATCACTCACTGTTATTCTTCTGCTAATTTTTCATTCATCTGTTCAGCCATCTTTTCACAAGCTTCTTTCATTGTGATTTCGTTGAGGTAAACAGTCTTTAGGATATCGTTGTCTTCGTTTTCCCATTTCACGGTTGAACGAGAGAATGGACGAATTACCAAGTCATCCATAACATTTAGATAAGCATGCAAGTTAAATGGTGCAGAGTTGGACCAAGCATCCGATGTATTCTTATAAGCTGACATCGTTACACCTAGTTCAGCTTGTTGAATTTGTGCATCCTTGGAACCTAAGTATTCAAGTAATTGCCAAGCTTCTTCAGGATGAGCTGTATTTCCAGCAGCTACCCAACCAAGACCGTTGTATAGTGAACAACGTCTACCAGTTTTTGCACTCTTAGGAAGTTCAATACAATCACAGTTTTCCACAATGTAGTCATTGTCTTTGAAGCCTGCAACCATCCAAGAACCTTGTGTTGTCATCGCAACTTTACCAGAACCGAATAGAACTTCTTCCTTGTTTTCAGCCATTACTTCAGCCGATGGCATGGATCCATCCTTGATCAATTGCTCAAGAATCATCATACCTTCAATAGTCTTAGGATCATCCCATCCTGATTTTGTCTTATCATCGTTGATGATATATCCATCGTTTGCGTATACGAAGTTGTAGTAACCAGCTTGGTTGTTGTCACAACGATCAACGAATCCATATACAGATCCATCATCCTTTGTTAGCTTCTTAGCTGTTGCGACTAAGTCATCGTATGTCCAATCAGCTGTTGGATAATCAACACCAGCTTCATCGAACAATGTCTTGTTGTACCAAAGAGCGATTGTATCGATATCTTTTGGTACTGCATAATACTTGGAATCATATGTATATAGGCTCCAAATATCTTCTGGGTAGTTTTCAATCTTGATTTCGCTACTATTTGCAATACGATCTGTCAAATCTAGTAACATATCGTTTGACATATAGCGTTGTGATTCATTGGAGTGCATCCAGAATACATCCGGTAATGTACCACCCTGAGCACCAGCTTCAAGCATTGTCCAATACTCATCCCACTTTACAACGGAGATATTTGTTTCAATACCAGTCTTAGCACTAAAGCCATCTAAGATTTCCTTTAGTCCTGGTTCTTGGTTTGAGTCCCAAATACCAACTTCAAGTGTTACTTTGTCAGATGAAGGAGCTTTTGCACCATCATCCATTGGCTTCGTGTCGTCAGTTGCATTGTTACAACCGAACATCGTGAAACCAAGTGTGCTCGCTAAAGCGATTGTAGATAATTTCTTTAGATTCATTTTCCTCTCCTCTTCGGTATATAGCATTATGTCAATCGAATTATAGAAAAATGTTCACTGCCTTACGTAAATAACCTTTCCAAATCGTATTGCTTATAAAAGCTTGTAAGACAAATTAAACAATTCCCTTTGTATATGCATTTGAAACTCCTAATTCAGTGATTATATTAGGACAATCTCAAATACACATATACTTTCGATTGGGTTAATACTATTTTATGATACCGCTTTCTTTATGTCCATATAGTATTCATCAAACCGCTTACATTGAATGGATTATTGTTTTTATGATATGTCAAATTGTTATATCCCGTCCAATCTCTTGCAACAAAATGACAAAACCCATACACTAGTAAAAAAGGAGACAGCTATGCACTACAATCCAGAAAATCCAATCCACCAAGCTTTTGAAACAATTGGGCAAATTGTTATTTTAAACCTCTGTTTTATCCTTACATGCATTCCAATCATCACCATTGGGCCTAGTATCAATGCCATCTTCTACGCCCTATTCAAACGCAAAGAAGAATCCTATGAACCAATGATCCGGTTATACTTCTCAGGCTTTAAAACAAACTTCTTGCAAAACCTACTCCTAGGAATCTTCTTCTTAATTTACCTTTATGCATCATTAATCACAATTTCCTTAAACAAATTAAACGTTATGACCTTCCTTGGCATCTTTGTTGGTATGTTGTATTTCCTTTACCTATTCAGCTATCATGCAATCTTCAATGACACCCTAACAACTACACTAAAAAACGCCTTCCTATTTTCCATTACAACCTTACCAACAAACTTCTTTCTAACTGCCCTTACACTGCTATTTGCAAGTGCACCATTCCTATTTCTAGATTTAGCCCCATTAACAGCCTTCTGTTTATTCTTCTTTGCCTTTGGTCTATTGTTTTATATCTTAGTTCATTGCCTATACAAGCATTATGAACCATACCTAAACGAAAAAATGTAGATCATCCGACCTACATTACTTCCACTGCTTTTCAAAGTATTCTTCCATACTCAAATTCGATTCATAAATCTTCGTCGCAACCGGTTTCCCAACATACCGGAAATGCCATGGTGCATACGAAATCCCTGTAGAATCTTCTTTGCCCTTAGGATAGCGAAGAATAAATCCATATTCATGCGCATGTTCCAACAACCAATCATAACCTGTCTGTTGATCAAAACACGTATACAACTCACATTTACGACTTACAACACCCAAATCCACCGCTAAACCTAATTGATGTTCACTCGCACCAGGATGGGCATCCATACGATTTGCCTTATACAACCCATACTTTTCCGTATACGTATACCACAACGACAATTGTTCGGTGTAATCACGATAGCCACTCACAATCATCAAATCCAAATTCGCTTCTTCTTTGGCCTTTGCGAATAAGTCTTCCAATGGCTTTTCAACAACCTGACTCACCTTTTGATTGGCATGCAATGAAGGAACTGACGCAATGACTAAATCACTAGGCACAAACGTACGATCAATTGGATAGGCTTGATTCACTAAGCGAACAACACTTGTATCACTTTCTAAATCAATGATTTCTTCAACGACTTCCTCAACAACAGGTTCTTCAACAATTTCAACAATCGCATCATTTTGAACAAGAGGTACTTCTACTTCTTTTTTTCGTTGTGGCACAAACAACAACACAACAAAACTGACCACTATCGCAACAAGTAGCCCAATCACAACCTTCAATTTTGTTTGAATTGTATTTTGCATAATCATTTCCTTTTCTGTTCCATTATAGCATTTTTTGACTCTAGTAGTTTCTTGCTTCATTGCTCATATTGCGTATTTCGTCCTTATCATGCGACGTTGATACGATGATGCCAAGACCTTCTGCGTAATGGTTTAGGTCAGTGGCTGATTCTTTTACGAAAACTTTCTTGCCATTGAATTCTCGTGGAACTGAGTATTCTGCACCATTATGTCTGATTAGAAGTGTACAAGGTACGGTCTTGTAATCCGCTTCATTTACGTATTCATTTAGGAGTGATTCGTGCGGCAGAGGTGATAGGTATTCCAGTTCTTTTTTAATAGAAGCATCAAAGGGACTCCTGTCGTTCTGTTCACTTCACGTTGCTTACTGTTGAATTGTTTAAATAAGATCTTATTCGCTATCTAGCTCGTTTTCATTTGGATTTAGCACTTTCGCATCAAGTATCTATAGTTTTTGCCACCATGTATTTTCTCTGTATTAAACACAAAATAAAAAGCACCCACAAACGGGTGCGCACTGTCAAAGCACTAACCTCTCTACAGGTAACATTCTACACAGGTCTCCCCATAATATTTTAGAGTGCCGAAAAATAAAAGAACCACACAGTGGTGGTCTTTTCAAACGGTTCGCCAAGCCGTGACCAAAGGAAAGTGAGGCTTCTTAATGGCTGCCTTCGCTCTTTCTTTAAGAGTTCCTGTCCTGCGTATTATACAAGATAGATTTACGCGTATCAATATTATGTTTGACAATTGAAGGATGCTGATGACGTATATGAGCCAAGTATCCAAGAAGAAGGTAGTTCAATATTTGCAGCTAAATCGGTATGACTTTGTAACATTATTTGCAAATTTAAAAATATTAGACGCAAATAAAGTTACAAATTCATTTGCAAATATTGTTCATATCTGCAATTTTGAACAATCTAGTAACAAGCAAATCTAGTAAGTTCATAATCTTTTGCAGCTTTGCTTATTGCTCCAGCTTCTACGATTTTGCTGACCTCAGCAAAATCATATCTCATTTCATGTCCATTGTTATCACAAGCAATCATAGCTCTATCTGTTAGTGTCAAGCATAACTTAACCAATTCTGTCATTGAAAATTCACCAGTTACTTTATAACTCTTATAACGTAACCGATTCCTCCAATTCACATAATCTAGGATCAATCCCTAGAGTTTTGGTTTCAGATATCTATCGTTTTGGATAAGAACTTCAATCTGTTTTAAATGTGAGCTTTTTTAACTTGAATCCATCGCTACCTTTATTCCAATTGCTGTGGCTAAGTGGGTGTAACCGTAACTAAAAATCACGAAAATTCAGAAATCGTGAAATAGATCAGTTTTATCGT
>JAHHRC010000037.1 GCA_020026035.1 Erysipelotrichaceae bacterium
GACCAGTTCCAAGTGGAACCTTCCCACCAAAGATGGAAAACTCTGACCAAAAGCTCAAAGACTTGTGTTATCAAACGGCAAAAGAGATGTATGAGTTTGAAGGCAAGATTCCTCATCAAGTCATGGAACGTTTGGACCGTGAGTTAGATTCGATTATTACCGCTGGCTACTATGTAAACTATTATATTTCCTCATTGCTTGTAAGAAAGTCGAATGCGGATGGCTACTTAGTAGGATCACGTGGTTCGGTAGGATCTTCCTTTGCGGCAACGATGTCTGGCATTACGGAAGTAAATCCATTGGTACCGCATTATCGTTGTCCTTCCTGTCATTTTAGTGAATGGTTTGAAGATGGTTCCGTGCAATCGGGCTTTGATTTACCAGATCTAAATTGTCCGCACTGTGGTACGAAGATGATTGGCGATGGTCATAATATTCCGTTTGAAACCTTCTTAGGCTTTAACGGGGATAAGGTTCCAGATATTGACTTGAACTTCTCAAGTGAATACCAAGCAAAAGCCCATGCCTTCTGTAAGGAAGTGTTTGGCGAAGACCATGCCTTACGTGCCGGTACGATTGGTGGGGTTGCCGAAAAGACCTCCTTTGGATATGTACAAGGCTATTGTGAGAAGATGCAAATCAAACATATGCCACAAGCTATGAAAGAATACTTAGCAACGGGTTGTAAGGATGTGAAACGGACTACTGGACAACACCCGGGTGGTATTATCATTGTGCCTGCGGATTTAGATGCCGAAGACTTTACACCGGTACAATATCCAGCCAATGATCCTGAATCCGAATGGAAAACAACCCATTACGACTTCCATGACATTCATGATAATGTCTTGAAGTTCGATATTTTAGGGCACGTTGATCCAACAGCGATGCGTTTATTGCAAAACTGTTCTTCGACGAAGCCAACCGATGTTCCAACCAATGATGCGGAAGTATTATCGATCTTCTCAAGCGATGAAGCCTTGCATGCAGATCGTAGCATTTATAAAAAAGAAACCGGGGCTTTAGGCTTACCGGAGTTTGGTACGCGAACAACGCGTGCGGTATTAGAAGAAACACGACCAAAGACCTTTGCCGAATTGACCATTCTATCTGGTTTAACCCATGGGACGGACGTATGGGCAGGAAATGCGCAAACCTTGATTCAACAAGGGCATACGATTGATGAAGTCATTGGGTGTCGTGATGATATTATGACGTATTTACTTGCAAAGAAGTTAGAACCATACGATGCCTTCCATATCATGGAAGACGTGCGTAAGGGGCGTGGGTTAACGGAAGAACAAGAAAAGAAGATGCGCGAGCATGATGTACCGGATTGGTATATTGATTCTTGTAAAAAGATTAAGTACATGTTCCCGAAGGCACACGCGGTTGCCTATGTATTAATGGCACTTCGTATTGCTTGGTATAAGGTACATGAGCCTTGGAACTTCTACATTCAATTCTTAACCTTGCGTAGTAATGCGTATGAATTAGAAACGATGATGGGTGGAATTGAAATTGTAAGACAACGGATGGAAGACATTGATCGTCGTTTACGCGAACGTGATCGAAACAATCCGGTTTCAAACAAAGAGAAGTCTTTGTATGATGTATTAGAAGTGTGTGAAGAATTATATGCACGTGGCTATACGATTTCGAATATTGACTTGTATAAGTCGAAAGCAACGCAATTCTCGGTGTATGGGGATGATGTAAAAACGATTATTCCACCATTTACAGTCATTGATGGACTTGGAGATTCGGTTGCGAAAAGTATTGTCGAAGCACGTGAAAAAGGGGACTTCTTATCGAAGGAAGATCTTGTAGATCGTACCCAACTATCCTCGGCGATGATGCGCAAGTTAGATGCGATGGGCATTCTTGAGGGGATGAGCGAGTTGAACCAATTGTCCTTGTTCTAGTGTGAAATGGCTTAAAAAAGCTATATTTGCATCATGTCTTTTGGTGAATTTACTTGCAAATGCAACAAATATAGGCTACTATAAGGCTAGTAAGAAGGAGAGCGGAAGCTCTCCTTGCTTATTGTACGGAGGAATATGGAAAATACTGGACATTTAGAAGAGCTCTTACGACCAATCATTGAACAACAAGATTGCCGTTTGTATGAATTGAATTGGCTCAATGGAAGCGATCATACGCTTCAAGTTGCTATTACAAAAAATGATGGCACGATGGATCTTGATACTTGTGCATTAGTGAGTGAGAAACTATCGGAGTATCTAGACAATAGTGATTTGATTAAAATCGCTTATACACTCGAGGTTTGTTCACCTGGTGCAGAACGCGAAGTGAAAGATCTAAACGAGTTAAGAAACACGACGACAACCCCTTATATCTTTGTCCGGTTGATTCATCCGGTGAAGAAACATAAGGAATTAACAGGTTCACTTGTTGAATATAAAGAAGATGGAACAATGCGTCTTGAATACCGTGACAAAGCGGCAAAAAGAATTGCAGAGTTTGAAGATACCAATATTGAATTCATTCGGTATGCGGTGAAATTTTAGGAAAGAAGGATAGCATGGAACTTAATTACAAAAAGATGATTAAAGCGCTCAATGCGATTGAAGAAGAGCGCAATATCCCAGAACAAGTCATCATTGAAGCCCTTGAAGAAGCAATGGCTAAGGCATATAAAAAAGATGCAGAACTTGCGGACATCAATGTCATTTCCAAGATCAATCAAAAAACTGGAACAATCGATATCTTCCAGATTTATGAAGTCAAAGAAGACATCGAAGATGATGAACTTGAAATCTCATTGGAAGAAGCACGTAAGATTGACCCACTTGTAGAAATGGGTGGTCAAGTGATGCGTAAGGTAGAAATTACAAGCATGTCTCGTGCAGCTGCCGGGCTTGCGCGTAACGTTATGCGTCAAAAGATTCGTGAAGCAGAAAAAGAAACAATCTATGCGGCATTCATTGATCGTTTATTCGATATGGAAACAGCGAAGATTGAATCCGTAAAAGAAAAGTTCACCCTTGTAACACTTGGTAATACCGTTGCGATGATGCCAAAGTCGGCTGAAATCCCTGGGGAAGAACTTGTGGAAGGCGAAAACCTACGCGTTGTGATTACCGAAGTAAATCGTGAAACACGTGGATCACAGATTTTAGTGTCTCGTGCAGATCCTATGTTAGTGAAGCGTTTGTTTGAAAAGGAAGTTCCAGAAATTGCCGAGGGAACGGTTGAAATCAAAGCCATTGCCCGTGATGCTGGAGAACGTACAAAGATGGCTGTTGTGTCTTATAACAGCGATGTTGATCCAATTGGAGCTTGTATTGGTCCATCTGGGCAACGTGTACAAGAAATCATCAACGAACTACATGGGGAAAAGATTGATATCTTTGAATGGTCCAATGACATTACAGAACTTGTTCGTAATGCCTTATCACCAGCTGTTGTAGAAGCAGTACTTCCTGGAAATGATGATCGTAGTTTGATCGTTGTAGTCGATGAAAGTCAATTGTCCTTAGCGATTGGTAAGAAGGGTAAAAATGCTCGTCTTGCAGTAAAACTAACCGACCATAAGATTGACATCAAGACACGTGAAGAACTAGAACGTCAAGGTCGTAACTATGAAGAAATGCTAGAAGCTGCAAAGGCACTTCGTTCTACAAAGGTTGTTGAAGAAGTCGTTGAAGTTTCAAAGGATCTTGAAGAAGAACAAGCAAAGTTAACTGCAAAGCGTATTGAAGAAGCACGTGAACAGTTGAAGAAGGCAATGGAAGAAGAAAGCGAAGCTGGATTCGTGCCTGAAGAAATGGCAGAAACGATGTCGGAAGTTGTGGATGCACAACTTGCAATGAGCGAAGTCGATGACGAAGATGTTGTAGAAGACGTTGAAGAAGTCGAAGAAGAAACAGTTGTTGAAGAAGTAGCAGCTGAAGAAGTTGTTTCTACACCAAAGGTAGAAGCGCCAAAGCTAAAGCTAACAGACATTGCGCCAAAGAAAGAAGAAACCTATGTTTCGAAGTTTGAAAAGCTTGTCGGTGGTGAATCCTCAAGCAAGCAAGCAGAACGTCCAAAGCATAAGAAGCGTCGTAATTTCGAAGAGCCACTTGGTGTTGTAAATAACAAGGAACTGGAAGAACAATTACGTAAGAAGATTGACCCAGAATTGATGCCAACATATTCAGAAGAAGAAATCGAAGAATTAGAGGCACAAATGGAAGAAGAAGAAATGTCCAAATACGATATCGATTACGAAGAGTATGAAGACTTCTACCTCGATGAAGAATAGGTAAGGAAATATGCCGAAGAAGATACCAATGCGTCGTTGTGTTGTATCACACGAGCAATTACCGAAGAATGATTTGTTACGGATCGTCAAAACGCCAGAGGATGAGATTAAGATTGATTTCTCTGGCCGGATGAACGGCCGTGGCGCATATGTGAAAAAAGATGTAGAGATTGTTGCGGTTGCGAAGAAATCAAAAGCCTTGGAAAAGGCCCTTGGTGTAAGTATTCCGGAAGAATTTTATACAGAGCTAGAACGTGCTGTTATGTAATATTTGCTATTCAAACAGTGCTCGCTATAAGGAGGAATTACATGGCAAAAAAGACGAATAAAAGAACGAATAATAACAAGAGAAGACATAACGGGAATAACCGTCATGACAACAACTCTTATACAAGCAAGAAGAACGCTCCTGTTGTGACTGAAATTGAGTACACGAGCGGAATCACTGTAGGTGAACTTGCGAAGAAGTGCCAACGTCAAACATCAGAATTGATTAAGGTGCTATTTATGCAAGGAACTATGGTTACCATCAACTCCGTCCTTGAAGATGATATGGTTGAAGCAATCTGTCTTGAATACGATATTGAACCAACCAAAGTAAAACCAAAAGAACTCGATAGTTTAAAAGATGACGAACCAGATCTTGAGGAAGACCTTCAAGAACGTCCACCAATCGTTACCATCATGGGTCACGTTGACCATGGTAAAACAACATTACTTGACTCCATTCGTTCTACGAAGGTAGCAAGTGGTGAAGCTGGTGGTATTACCCAACGAATCGGTGCATACCAGATTCCAGTTGGCGAACGTAAAGTGACATTCCTTGATACACCAGGACACGAAGCATTTACCCAAATGCGTGCTCGTGGTGCAAAGGTTACGGACTTAGCAATTATTGTTGTAGCGGCAGATGATGGTGTTATGCCTCAAACCCGCGAAGCATTAGACCATGCCAAGGCTGCAGAAGTTCCAATGATCATTGCGGTAAACAAGATGGATAAGCCAACAGCGAATCCAGACCGTGTGAAAAATGAATTAGCGGAACTTGGAATCATGCCAGAAGAATGGGGTGGCGATACGGTATTCGTATCTTGTAGTGCAAAGACTGGGGAAGGAATTGAAGAAATTCTAGAAACAATCCTTGTATTAGCTGACGTTATGGAACTAAAGGCAAACCCAACAAAGTTTGCAACAGGTACTGTTGTTGAAGCAAAGCTTGATAAGGGTCGTGGACCAGTTGCGACACTTCTAATTCAGAATGGTACACTTCGTCAAGGAGAACCAATTGTTGTTGGATCTTGTTTCGGACGTGTTCGTAAGATGACAGACGAAGATGGAAATGAATTAGAATTTGCCGGACCAGCAAGACCAGTTGAGATCATTGGTCTAAATGACGTTCCTGAAGCAGGTGATCTATTCCGTTCCTATGAAAACGAAAAAGAAGCACGTGCAATTGCTGATCGTCGTAAAGAAACGAAGATCATGAAGCGTCGTCGTAAGACATCAGCGATGTCCTTAGAAGATCTATCAAAGGAAATCGAAGCTGGTGAAATCAAAGAAATTCCAGTTATTGTTAAGGCAGACGTACAAGGTTCTGCGGAAGCGGTGAAGGCTTCTTTAGAGAAGCTTGATGTAAGTGGAGTTAAAGTGAATGTTATCCACTCTACAGCTGGTACAATCAATGAAACAGATATTATGTTAGCAGACGCATCCAATGCGATGATTATCGGATTTAACGTACGTCCATCTGCCGCAATTCGTAAGATGGCAGAAGAAGCGGAAGTAGAAGTTCGTCTACATAACATTATCTATAAGGCTACAGAAGAAATGGAACATGCCATGAAGGGTATGTTAGATCCTGTGTATACTGAAGTTACAATCGGTGAAGCAGAAGTACGTGAAACGTATAAGGCTTCTAAGGTTGGTACAATCGGTGGATGTATGGTTACCGACGGTAAGCTTGTGACAGAATGTGGCATTCGCTTAATCCGTGATGGTATTGTCATCTACGAAGGAAAGCTTGGATCTCTAAAGCGTTTCAAAAACGATGCCAAGGAAGTTGCGACAGGTTACGATTGTGGTATCACAATTGAAAACTATAACGACTTGAAGGTTGGCGACATCATTGAAGCGTTCATGGAAAAAGAAGTAGCCCAAGAGGTTTAAGAAATGGCATCCAGTGTTAAAGTAAAACGTTTAGAAGGTACCATCCGTAAGGATGTATCGGATATTATCCAATTTGAATTGAAAGATCCAAATGTTGGATTTGTGACAATTACCGATGTAAAGGTGTCAAATGACCACTCCTTTGCGACCGTATATTGTTCGTTTCTAGGAAAGAAAGAACGTGAAGAAGCAGGATTGAAGGCGTTGAATCGTGCAAAAGGATTCATTCGCACAAAGCTTGCTCAACGTTTGACCATTCGTAGAACACCGCAGCTGATTTTCAAGATTGATACAGCGATGGAAAATGGTCGTCATATTGATGAATTGATCCATAAGATTCACGAAAACGACGAAGAATAGTAAAACAAACGCATCCTTTAGGGGGTGCGTTTTTTTTAAACAATTTTGCATATCTGTATGATTACGGCTGAGTTTCTTGACTTTGCAGTTTTGTGTAAGCATAATTTTTATATGCTAGAAACAACAAACAAACAACTCGCTATGGAAATCATCAACGTTGCTCGGGATGAAATCCTTTTTTCTATGCCGTATCTTACAAGAGCGCTTTTGTATATGCCAGTGGTGTTTTATGAAGATGAGATTGAAGAAGGAGTAACGATAGGGTTTGGATCTGATGGAGAAAACTTGTATGTGATTGCGGAAATGGTCATTAAACGCTATATGGAAGATCCGCATAGTATTGCCCATATGTTATTGCATACATTGTTTCATTGTTTGTACCAACATCCATTCCATTATGAAACGATGCACTTTGATCATTGGGACTTAGCAAGTGATATGGCAGTGGAATATGTGATCGCGAATTTGAATATGAACTTTACAAGTTTAGATGATGACCATGCAAGATCTGTTGTCTTAGAAGCGATGAAGGCAAAGTCACATAATATGAATGCGGAGTCGATTTATTCGTATTTGAACCATCATAGTGATGAGGCAAAAGAGTTTTTAAAGAAACGGGAATTATTTTGTTTTGATGTGCACCAACATTGGATGAGTAAGGATGTCGAAGGAAAGATTTACCTTGGGGATGATCAAAGCTATGCCGCGAAAACAAAAGTCAATGATCAATGGAAGAAGATGGAACGAGCTGTTCAAACCGAGATTCTTTCGTTTGAAAAAACACAAGGCTATGAACCTGGAAGCTTATCGAAATTGTTTGAAGGAGATTGTTACTCTGAATATGACTATTCGGAATTCTTACGCAAGTTTGCGGTGATGAGTGAAGAGATTCGTGTCAATCATGAGGAGTTTGACTATGTCTATTACAACTATGGAATCGAAATGTATGGCAATATGCCACTGATTGAACCGCTTGAATATCGAGAAGATAATAAGATTCGTGACTTTGTGGTTGCGATTGATACAAGTGGATCTGTACAAGGAAGTTTGGTTCAAAACTTCTTACGGAAGACATGGGCAATGTTACAGAGTGAAGAGAATTTCTTTTACGATGTAAACATTCATATCTTGCAATGTGATAGTAAGATCCAATCGGATGTTACGATTCATAACCAACAAGAGTTTGACGCTTATATGAAACATGTGCAATTAAAAGGCTTTGGTGGAACGGACTTTCGACCGGTGTTTCAACATGTAAACACAATGATTGCAAATGGTAGAATCAAAGACTTACGGGGGTTAATCTACTATACCGATGGGAAGGGAATCTTTCCAGAAGTTGCCCCGGATTATAAAACGGCATTTATTTTTGTCGACAATGGATTTATGCAACCAAATGTACCAGCATGGGCAATTCGGTTGATCTTGCCAGTGGAGGAATTTGAAGAATGAATATACAACAAGCAAAAGATGAAATTAAACGCTCAATTAGCGTCTATTTAAAGAAAGATGCCTATGGCAATTACCGGATTCCAATCCAAAGACAACGACCAATCTTTCTTGTAGGAGCACCAGGAATTGGAAAGACCGCAATTATGGAACAAATTGCTCAAGAGCTAGAAGTCGGTCTAGTTTCCTATTCAATGACCCATCATACAAGACAATCGGCACTTGGATTACCAATGATTGAAAAAAGAACCTATGGGAATGAAGAGTTTGATGTTTCGGTTTATACGTTATCGGAAATCTTAGCATCGGTGTATGAATTGATGGAGAAAACAGGGAAGAAAGAAGGCATTCTTTTCTTAGATGAAATCAATTGTGTTTCGGAAACCTTAGGTCCTAGTATGTTGCAATTTTTGCAATATAAAACCTTTGGAAACCATGCATTACCAGAAGGTTGGGTGGTTGTAACGGCTGGAAATCCAGCGGAATTTAATCGTGCTGTGCATGCCTTTGATGTTGCAACACTTGACCGTTTGAAGGTATTACCAGTGGAAGAAGACTTCCATATTTGGAAGGTCTATGCCCAAAACAATCATGTCCATAATGCGATTTTGACCTATCTTGAAATCCATCAACAAGACTTCTTCCATATCGAAACTTCGGTTTCTGGGAAAAGCTTTGTGACAGCACGTGGATGGGAAGATTTATCCAGTGCCATTACGTTGTATGAAGAAGAGAAATTTGATGTCGATGCGATTTTGATTCGTTCGATCATTCAAAATGATCGCATAGCCCAAGACTTTACGACCTATTATGAGTTGTATTGTAAGTATCGTTCGGATTATCAGATTCCAAGTATTTTAAAAGGGGAAGTGGAAGAGGAAATCAAAGAACGAGCAAGTAAGGCAAACTTTGATGAACGAATTTCTGTGGTACATCTTCTTTTAGAAGCTTTACTACCTTCGATTAATCACTATATGGAAGTGGAAGATGGAATTAAGATGATTCTTCCAAACTTACGTACGCTAAAAGACAAAGAAGATATCCTTCCATCCTTGATGCAATATAAGCAAGATATGCAAACACGCATGAAGAAAGAAGAAGTGGCTTCTGGATTAAGTGATTGTAATCGGGCGATTTATTCCTATTGTATTCAATTCTATACAACTGTGATTCGTCGTTTAGAAACGGATATGGATGGTAAGGTTCCATTTGTCGTTGTGCAAGAGTATTACATGCAAGAACTTCAAAACATGAAGTTAGAGGCAAACAAGATTTCAAAGGAATTAGACAATGTCTTTATGTTTGTAGAAAATCACTTTGAAACAAACCATGAGATTCTATTGTTAGTGACTCAATTAACGGTGAATACATCGGCTGCTCGCTTTATTTCAACGTATGGATGTGATGCCTATTATCGTCATAACAAGTCCTTAATGATTCATGAGCGTAATGCAAGAATTATGGAATCGTTGAAGAAGTTTGCAGATCAAACCAATGCGAAAGGAACGTTTGAATTGTAATGCGATTTGAATATCGAAACGAAGTAAATGGAATTATTCTTACGAATTACCATGGCGAGGAATCGGAAGTAGTTATTCCAAGTACGATCGATGGCAAAGTTGTTGTTGGAATGGATGCCTATACTTTTGTAGAAGAAGGATTACAAATCGAAGTGATTGAAGTTGTAGGTAGTGTGAAACATTTACTTAAGGATACGTTTGATAGTTGTTTTTCGTTGAAGAAAGTGATTCTTCAAGATGGAGTTGAAGTGGTAGAAGAAGGATTTTTAGGTTCTTCTGCAATTGAAGAACTTGTTTTACCAAAAAGTATTCAGGAAATAAAAGGCATTGCAAGATTTCCTTTTACAACATGTATTGATCAAGAAAATCCAAACTATGTATGTGATGGGTATGGGATTTATAAAAAACAAGAAAATGGCTTGTATTTAGAAGGCATTCTACCTGCGATTCAAAAAGAGAGTTATCGTGTACTAGATGGTACGGTAGAAATATGTAAACAAGCGTTTTTTAACCAGGAAAAAGAATTAAAACAATTGATTCTACCGGCAAGCTTAAAGCATATTGAAACCGGTGCTTTACAAAGTACGATGTACTCCTTTGAACCACAACGAGGAATTCTGGATTATGTCGTAAAAAGCGATGTCTTTACCTTTGAAGATGGGTGTTTGGTAGAACATGGATCAAGTAATGTCTTACTTGCAATGACAAAGGATGTAAGACACTTTGTGATTCCAGAAGACATTGATAAGGTAGGAACCTATGCTTTTTTGAATGCCAAGATTCAAACACTTGTATGCAACGCACGATTAGCGTTCATTGAAAAAGATGCGTTCTACGGAGCAAGTTTTGAAGAGATTCAATACGCAGATACAAAGGAAACGATACTATTTCCAATCTTCCATGAAGTCTTAAAAGAAGACATGCTGAAAGGGTTTGGAAGGAATGGAAAGTTGTATTCCTATAAAAACTACGATCAACTTCTTTGCAAGAAATACATATCGAGTGAACGTGTTCGAATGATTACGAATCGTCTTTTGCATAAAAGAGATTTATCGACCGAATACGAACAACGTTATATAGAAATCTTGTTGTCGCAATTTGAGGATACGATTCGTTATATCTTAGAACGAAACGATCTTGATTCATTGCAACGGATGTTAGATTTAAGCTTAATTAACGAAACGAATATGGATCAATGCCTTCGTCTTATCGGGGAAACCTCAAATACACAGGCAATCGCACTTGTATTAGAGTACAAACATACGCATATGCATGAAGAGGCATTTGATTTCTCCTTGTAGAGATGCCACGTATTAAATATCGAACCAAAGAAACGGAACATTATTAAAAAGACAATGCCTAGATGAATTCGAAATGGACTCATCTAGGCTTTTTTAGTTTAGTTTCGCTTAATTGAATGCTGAACAATCTTAAAGTTAACAAACAAAGTAACTGTCCTTTACAAAGAAAAACAGATTCGTATAATGTTAATAACCAGTAGGTCTTTTATGCGATGCGAATTGATTTCGTACGCAGTGGATCTTATCAAATGGACGTTTTATGTAGATCGAAAAATCGTAGGAGGTGTTGGTGATGAAGGAAATGGTAAGGAAGTTTAAAAGCATGAATTTTGTGACGAAAACTGCATATATCTTAGTGACAATGTTGTTTGCGATGTATCCTTTTGCGGCAATAGTCTTAGAACCTTTTGGGATTTTTATTGTGACACATACAATGGTTAATAGATTTCAATATTTGACTATACTAGTCTGTTTGTTGGGTAAGAAGTGGAAGCTTGCAACTATAGCAGTCGTCGCACCATTTATCGCTGGAGCGATTGTGATTGGTCTTTCAGAATTCTTAGGCTATTACTTGGAAGTGTGGTTTGGATTCGAATTGTGGTTTTGAGATAAAGAATTTCCTGCATCTAGTGCAGAGAAGTGATTGTGTTCTTGAAATAGAGTAGGAAGATGTATGAAATCCCGCTAATAAATAAGGTACAACATCTTTCCATACGGATGACATAAACAAACAACCGTACATCTTATAGCGAAGATAGTGCGGTTGTTTTCGTTTGAGAGTTTAAGGTTTCTATTCTGCTGCAATTGCGAAAGTAGCATCGAAGATTTCTTGTTCCTTGGCATTGAGGTGGATGTTTGGATTTGCAAGTGTTGTTTCACTGACAGTCTTTTTGAAGTTTTCGCAGCACTTCGTAAAGCCAATATAGGAAACACTTCCGCCAATGACACCACCGACAACTGGAATTGCTTTGCCAATTCCTTTCGTGAAGATTCCTTTTGTCATGTTCACACCAAACCATTTTGATACCGATTTAACGCATTGATAAATGACGTTTTTTGTTAAGGCTTTCTTCATGAGTTGTTTGCTTACACCACGAGAAAGGGCGTTTGCACATGCTTTAATAGCGGAATCCGTTCCTGCAACAGCATACATTGCACCAAGACTTAAGGTGATTAAGTTCATGGTTGC
>JAHHRC010000038.1 GCA_020026035.1 Erysipelotrichaceae bacterium
AAGTAAGTGTTTCAATGGTGGATAACTTGTTGAATGCATTTGACGTGTTTCTTGATTGAAATCAAGTATAATGAAGCAGTACATGGAGGAATTTTTATGGAAAATAATAAGCAGATGGCGTTAGTGGATGCGGTGAAGGCTTTGTATGATATGAATCGTGAATTGTTTGTGATGTATACACAACCAGTGAGTGATTTAGGACAAGGGGAAGAACGTTTGGATGAGTTGAACCAGATGTTGGCACGTATTCAATGGTCGATTTTTGCCCAGGAGTTTGTTGAGCTTGGGAATTTGGATCAACAGTTAGAGGATGTGAAGGCATTCTATAATGAGTTTGCCAAAGAGTTGATGGAAGAAGATGGTGTAGATCTTCAGTTTGATACGGTAGAAGACACGGTTTGGTGTATCAATCTTGCGATTCTAACTGCGGCAGAAGAAATTGGGAAAGTTCGCTTTATTTATGGGGCGATTCAATCTTCTCAGCAGGAACAATCTTGTTCGTGTCATGGTGGCTGCGGTGGCGGCTGCGGTTGTGGCGCTTAAAGAGTTATTTGACCACTTGAAAGTACTGGTTTCGAGTGGTTTTTTTGCGCTTAAAATTGTTTGTTTACTGTCTTGTAAACAGGTATTAGCTATGGTAGAATACGAATGCACTTTCTTTAAGCCCACTGGAGGCTTAAGGCAGAAGGGAGATTATAGGACATGAAGAATAACATTCATCCAAAGTACTTTAAGACTAAGGTTGTTTGCACATCTTGCGGTTCAGAATTCGAAACAGGTTCAACAATTGAAGAAATCAAGGTTGATACTTGCTCAAATTGTCATCCATTCTATACTGGACGTCAAAGATTCGCAGCTGCAGCTGGTCGTGTAGAACGCTTTAATCAAAAGTATGGCATGAAATAAGCCAACTGAAAGATGAAGTCTGCCATTTGGCAGGCTTTTCTTTTGGTGTAAACCCGATTGTCATGGTAAAATTGCTTTATAGCAGTAGAAAAATGATGATTGAAAGGGGTTTGTATGAAAAGGACAAATTTGCCGAGTGAAACTTCAGTTCATGATCTTCAACAACTGCAAAAAACATTGCTTGCAATGCAGAAAAACGACGAAGAAATCACCCAGAAAGTGATTCTTGATCTTGTAAGCAATGCGCATCTTGATGATGATGACATTGAAGGATTGTTTGATTGGTGTGAAGAAGTGGGTATCTTAGAGTCTGAAGTAGACGAGGACGAGTATGAAGAGTCTAGTTCAGATAGTACGCCGGAGCCTTATGAAGATAAGGAGGACACGCGTCCAAAGACGAGTGATTCGGTGAAGATTTACTTACAAGAGATTGGCCGTATTCCGCTTTTAAAGGCGAATGAAGAGCGCGAGATTGCGATTCGGATTACGCAGGGGGACAAGGAAGCGAAGGATTTATTGATTTCGAGTAACTTGCGTCTTGTGGTGAGTATTGCCAAGGATTATACAAATCGTGGTTTGTCGTTTCAAGATTTGATTCAAGAGGGAAACCTTGGTTTAATGCGGGCTGTTGAAAAGTTCGATGTAACGAAGGGATTCCGGTTTTCGACGTATGCGACATGGTGGATTCGTCAGGCAATGGTGCGGGCGATTGCTGACCAAAGTCGTGATATTCGCATTCCGGTTCATATGAATGAGCAGATTTCGATTGTGAAGAAGACACGTCGTCGTTTGACCCAGGAATTGGGTCGGGAACCTACGCATGAGGAGATTGCTGATCAGATTGAGGGCATGAATGCGGCAAAGGTGCAATATGTTGACCAGATTGCCTTGCACCCAGTGAGTCTTGAAACACCGGCTGGGGATGAGGATAGTTCAACGTTGAGTGACTTTATTCAAGATCCAAAGATGAAAGACCCGAAGGTGGCGGCGAATGAGACGATTCTCAAAGATGAGATGAATCAGATTTTAGCGACGTTAACACCGCGGGAAGAAAAGATTTTACGGATGCGTTTTGGCTTAGATAATGGGAAGACGTATACGTTAGAAGAGGTTGGTAAGGAGTGCAATGTGACACGGGAACGGATTCGGCAGATTGAGTCGAAGGCGTTGCGGAAGTTGCGGCACAACTATGCTAACAAGAAAGATTTCCAGGTTTGGAAAGAAGAGTAACGATAAAGGGGTATAGTTTCATGAGTGAAATGTATAAACAGTATCGTAAAGGTTGGCTTGAAGTGATTTCGGGTTGTATGTTTGCGGGTAAGACTGAGGAATTGATTCGTCGGATAAAGGTATTAGAATTTGCACATCAAAATGTGTTAGTATTTAAACCGCGAATCGATAATCGGTATAGTGATACCAAGGTAGCGAGTCATGCGGGTTCGATGGTGGATTCGATTATTATTGATTCGGCCATTGAGATTATGCAGTACGTTGATCCACTTGTGGATGTTGTGGCGATTGATGAGGTGCAGTTCTTTGACGATGAGGTCATTGAGGTGTGTCATTTCTTAGCTTGCAATGGGATTCGTGTAATGGTCGCTGGTTTGGATATGGACTTCCGTGGTGAACCATTTGGGGTGATGCCACGCTTACTTACGGAGGCGGAGTTTGTAACGAAGTTGACGGCTGTTTGTGTGAAATGTGGGGCACCGGCTACGCGTACACAGCGTATTGTGAATGAGAAGCCGGCGAGTTGGAATGATCCTCTGATTGTTGTTGGGGCGAAGGAAAACTACGAGGCAAGGTGTCGCCATTGTCATGAGATTTTAGATAAACCGACTTGTTTAGAGCCGCATTTGGTGGGCTTTAAAGAGAAGAAGACGGTGATTGATATAGAAAGAAACGATTGAGGTATTAAATGGACGCAGTTAGAAGAAAATTACAGGAAATTGAGGATCAATATAACGAGATTACGAATCAGTTGATGAGTGAGGAAATTGTTAAGAATCCAAGAGAACTTACACGTCTTAGTAAGCAACAGGCACATATGACTGGGGCTTATGATGCGTATCAGGAGTTGAAGGCGCTTGATTCAAGAATTGAGCAGGCGAATGAACTTCTTGGTGAAGATGATGAAGAAATGAAGGAAATGGCTGAGCTTGAATTAGAAGAGTGTAATCCATATATGGAAGAGCTTATGAAGCGTATTCAAAGGCTATTGATTCCAAAGGATGAGGATGATGATCACAATGTCATCATGGAAATCCGTGGTGGTGCTGGTGGCGATGAAGGAAATATCTTCGCTGGTGATTTGTATCGTATGTATGCAAAGTATGCCGAAAGCATGAATTGGAAGGTTGAAGTCATTGAAGCAAGTGATTCGGAAGCAGGTGGATTTAGCCAGATTATTTTCTCCATTAAGGGAAAAGATGTGTATGGGCATTTGAAGTTTGAATCTGGTGCACACCGTGTACAACGTGTTCCAAAGACGGAAACACAGGGTCGTGTACATACTTCTACTGCGACTGTATTGTGTTCCCCAGAAGCGGAAGATTGTGATATTGAGATTGATCCAAAGGATCTAACAATCGAAACACACCGTGCTTCTGGTGCTGGTGGGCAGCACGTCAATAAGACGGACTCTGCGGTTCGTATTGTGCATTTGCCTACAGGGATTACGGTTAACTGTCAAGAAGGGCGTAGCCAGCTTGAAAACCGTGAAACAGCATTGCGTATGATTAAGACACGTGTTTACGAAGAACTAAAGAGAAGACGTGAAGAAGAAGAAGGTAAGATTCGTCGTGCGAAGCTTGGTACGGGGGATCGTTCGGAAAAGATTCGTACGTACAACTATCCACAAAACCGTGTGACGGACCATCGTATTGGTTTAACAATTAATCAGTTGGATCGTATTGTGGAAGGTAAGATGGAAGATGTCATCAATGGTTTGATTGAAGCGGATGAAAAAGAAAAGTTAGAGGGTCTAAAACTGTGACGACATTTGCAAAAGCGGTAAGAGAATATGAGAAGCTTTGTGAGCAACACGATGTTCCTCAAGAAACAGTGTTAGCCTATCTTGTTGAGCTTTCTCAATTAGAACGCTATAACTTATATATGCATTATGATGATGAAATGCCAAAAGACATGGAAGAGTTGTTTGATGCGGGTATGAAGCGTATTTTAAATCAAGAACCAATGGGGCATGTGCTTGGGTATTCTTGGTTTTATGGCTATAAGATGATTGTCAATGAAGATGTGTTGATTCCGCGTGTTGAAACAGAAGAGTTGTGTGCTCAGGTGTTGATGCGTATGGATCATTACTTTAAGGATTTAGATGTCATTCATACTGCCGATATTGGAACTGGTTCTGGAGCGATTGCGATTACGGTTGCAAAGGAAGAAGACAAGGTTGATATGATTGCGACGGATATTTCTGTTGATGCATTAAAGACAGCGAAGGAAAATGCGTTGAACAATGAGGCGAAGATTTCCTTTATGGCTGGTGATATGGTGAAGCCTTTGATTGAACAGGGTGTGAAGTTGGATGTGTTGATTTCCAATCCACCATATATTCCGCAAGAAGAAGAGATGGAAACGTCGGTTGTGGATTTTGAACCGCATGTCGCATTGTTTGGTGGAAATGATGGTTTGTTCTTCTATCGTTCAATCTTTGAAGATTGTTCAAAGGTGTTGAAGGACAAGGCGTTTATGGCCTTTGAAATGGGCTGGGACCAAAGAGAGCGGATGAGTGCGTTGGTGGAAGAATATCTTCCAAATGATACCTACGAGTTTGTTCAGGATATTAACGGCAAAGATCGGATGTTGTTTGTCTATCATAATCTTGAAAAGTGGGAGAAGTAATATGAGAAATCGATTCCTTAGGGGGTCGGTTTTTTGTTAAGTGAAGGCAAAGTATTGGTGTATGAGCCTTTTCTAGGCTAGAATTCTAGTGTACAATGAAAGGCATTAGGAAGGTGTTTTGTATGCGTATGGAAAATGAATTTGAAGAAACAACGATGATTCACGTTCAAGAAGATGGTCCTCAACCGGAAATGAAGCCGAAGGCACCGAAGAAAAAGAAAAAGAAGAAGCTTACAAAAGCTGGAAGAATCTTATTCCAAGTGATTCTTGTGATTGCTTTAGGGGTTGCTTGTTATTCGGGATATCATATTTATTCTGGTTTGAAACAATATAACCAAGGCGATGAGGCGTATGGGGAACTTGCAAAGACGATGTTAGTGACGGATGCGAGTGATGATGCGACTTCGTATGATTCAAAGCTTGCGGAGTTAGAGAAGCTAAGAGAGCAGAATTCGGACTTTGTGGCTTGGTTGCGTTTGGATGATTCGTTGATTAATTATCCGGTTGTTCGTGGTAGTGACAATGAGTTCTATTTGCGTCATTTGTTTACAAAGGAATATAACTTTGTTGGTTGTGTGTTTATTGATTATCGCAATGCGAAGGATTTCTCAGATACGAATACGGCGTTCTATTCACATCATATGTACAATGGAACGATGTTCTGTGATCTTGTGAAGTACAACGATCAAGCATTCTATGAAACGCATAAGGAATGGACATTAGATACGTTTAATGGGCCATATAAGATTGAACCATTTGCTGGTATTTATACGACTGGAGATGCGGATATCTTGCACTTTAACTTTGAAAGTGATGAGGCGTTTATGGAATATGTTCGTCCATTCTATGAACAGTCGACGTTTAAGAGTGATATTAAGATTCAACCTGGGGATCAGATGGTTATGTTTGTAACATGTGATAACTATGTAAAAGATGGACGGTATGTGTTGTTTAGCAAATTGACACCAATTGAATAAGTTTGAAGCGATTAGACGTTTGTCTAGTCGTTTTCTTATGCGTGAAAGAAGGGAATTGGTGTAGAATTTGGTAGAATATGTGAAAAGAGGTATTTATGAACAAAGATGTAAAAAGAAGATTGAAACAAATTGGTGTGAGTTTGGTGGTATGTATCATTGTGTTGTGTATGGTACTATCGATGATTCGTTAGGAGTAATGTATGAGACGTTTTAAAGCGAATGAGTTAGAGGAAGTTGCCAAGATTTTATTGGCAGATGAATGTGTATCGGTACCTACGGATACGGTCTATGGTGTTTGTAGTCGGATGAGTGAAAAGGCGAAAGAAAAGCTTGTTGAAGTGAAGAATCGACCAGCTGTGAAGGCGTTTCCTTTGATGTGTAAAGATCTTGAGCAAGTAGAAACGGTTGCGATTGTTGGAGACAAGGCGCGTAAAGTGATGGAGAGCTTTATGCCTGGACCTTTGACGGTGATTCTAAAGAAGAAGGAAGGATTAGAGTCATTTGTGAATGGTGGTATGGATACGGTTGCGATTCGTTTAGCGACTAGTGATATGCTGTATGATTTGATTGGTTTGGTTGGAATGCCTTTGTTTATGACATCGGCGAATCAATCGGGGCAAGAGGTATCGAAGAATTTGGATGAGATTGAAGCGAATTGTCCGTTATTGAAAGGGATGCTTGAAGGAGAAGTGACGTTTCAAGATGCAAGTACGATTGTCGATTTGAGTAAGGATGAAATGGTGATTGTACGAAAGGGGCCAATTACGTTAGAGGATTTAGAGAAAGTCTTATAAGACAAGGAGAAAAGGGTATGGAGGATCGTGTATTATTGGATGCGATTGAAATGGAAAAAGAGCGACAGATTCATAATATTGAATTGATTGCCTCGGAGAATTTCGCATCAAAGGCTGTACGGGATATGCAAAGTACGATACTTACGAATAAGTATGCGGAAGGCTATCCTGGTAAGCGGTATTATGGTGGTTGTAAGAATGTTGACATTGTTGAGGAATTAGCAATTCAGCGTGCTTGTGAGTTGTTTGGGGCAGAACATGCGAATGTGCAGCCGCATAGTGGATCACAGGCGAATATGGCTGTTTACTTTGCGATGTTACAAAATGGAGATACAGTACTTGGAATGGATTTAGCGGCTGGTGGTCATTTGACGCATGGAGCTAAGGTTTCTTTCTCTGGAAAGACGTACAACTTTGTGTCGTATGGAGTAGATAAGGATACGGAATGTTTGGATTATGATGCGATTTTAGCGTTAGCAAAGTCGTGTAAGCCAAAGATGATTGTATGTGGCGCAAGTGCATATCCTCGGAAGATTGATTTTGAACAGTTTCAGAAGATTGCCGATGAAGTTGGGGCGTATTTGATGGTGGATATGGCACATATTGCTGGTTTAGTGGCTGGTGGTATGCATGAGAATCCAGTACCATATGCAGACTTTGTGACAACGACAACCCATAAGACATTAAGAGGTCCAAGGGGAGGTATGATTCTTTGTAAGAAGGAGTATGCAAAGAAGATTGATTCGGCTATTTTCCCGGGTATTCAAGGTGGACCGCTTTGTCATGTGGTAGCTTCCAAGGCACAATGTTTGTTTGAAGCAAGTCTTGATTCGTTCAAAGACTATGCAAAACAGGTTGTAAGAAACTGTGAAGTTCTTGCTAGTACACTACAGGAAGAAGGCTTCCGTATTGTGAGTGGTAAGAGTGAGAATCATTTGTTGCTGGTGGATACGAAGCATAGTATTGGAATTACTGGCAAACAAGCAGAAAAGGCACTTGAGATGGTACATATTACAGCAAATAAGAATGCAATTCCGTTTGATGAAGAAAGTCCATTTGTGACGAGTGGAATTCGTTTAGGGACAGCTGCGATGACGACGCGTGGGTTTAAAGAAGAAGAGTTTAAGCAAGTTGGACTTTGGATTTCAAAGGTATTACATCATATTGATGATGAAGCATTGTTAGAAGAAATAGGGAATGAGGTATACGCGTTTACAGCACGTTATCCACTTCCATGATTTGGAAAGGACTTCGGTCCTTTTTTTGATTATTTTTTTATTTTCGTTTTGTTTATGCAGTACGTGATTATTCTTAACAATGGCACTTTAATGTCAAAAAAGATGTAAAAATAATCTTGTCGTAAAAAGAAGTAAAGGTCGTGTTAATCCGTTGTGTTACATGACGTTTACATACTAATTTCTAGCTATTTGTGACACTTCGTATCGTAATGTTAAAATGATTGCTATACTATTTGAACAGTTTTGGATCGTGAAATGTATAGGGAGTTTTGGGTATGAAGAAGTTTGGCAAGCTAGGCATTACGCTAGTGATGGTTTTGATTTTGGTGATTGGGTATTTGGATGTTACACCTTATCGAGCAATGGAAACGACATTTGAAGGAATTGGTGGAGATGAAGAGGTCTTTGAAACCGAAGCGGAAGATGGAATTGGGGATTTTGATGGGCTCATTGCGGAAGATGATGATGAATTTGATGGTATTGAGCCTATTGAAGTAATTCGTCTTGTGAATGATGAACAAAACGACAATATAGGTTTGAATATCATTGAAGATCGTAGAGGCAATACGATTATGACGGGTTCAGAATTTCGAACGGAAATTAATTTGAGTACGTCTAAGAATGAAAAAAATCGTGATAAGGTACGGTTGCGTGTAGCGGTTCAAAAGCAACATAATCAGCATCCGGTAGATTATAAGTATCCTGTAAAACCACCGAAGTTTACACAAATTATCGGTATGGATAGTCAACAGGAATATTCGGAAGATGATGATTACTGGTATTGTGATTATATTTTGCATAATGTTGGTGGGGGAGTGCACCTTTCGACGCTTGTAGTATGCGAATTTGAAAATGTGTATACACCACTCAATACTTCTATGACGATTACAGCAGAAGCGTTTGATGGGCAAGATGCATCACTTGCAAAAACAGAGTTTACATATCAGCCAAAGCAGTTGGAACGTCGTCCTTATAAGTATGTAAAAGGAATTGGAGATAGATGGTTTGTAAGTGGTGCAGGGTCGATTGATCAAAATGACAAGAGTGTATTTATCTCTTCGATAGAAGCGAATGGTGATCGAACACCAGAAGGTGAAAATGCACCGAAAGCGATGTTTACGATTGGTGTTTATCAAGGAGAGACGGATGCCAACGGTAAATTCGTGGAACAACGTACGAATCGTAGAGAAGTACCTGGTACCTATACGAGTCAAAATGTTCGAGTGATTGACTATTTACCACAAGGTGCGGTCATGGCAGGTGAAAAGGATGCCGATGGATTTTATACATACAAGTCACTAAGCAATTGGAAGAGCTTTAAATGGAAGTATGATGAAACGAAGCATTGTGCGATTTATGAAGGTCCTCTGCAACAAAACTATGAAGATGGTGGAGCGAACCGTAGTAATTATTTTGCAGTTAGCAGTAATAATGAGGTCGTACTCGAACTAGCTTTTCCAAATCAACCATTTGAAACGGTGTTCGAGAATAAGTCACAGGTCATTGAAGATGTTGGTATGGTGAGTGAAACAACGTATGAGGAAAAAGTGGCTAAGATTAAATTCCATAAGTTAGATATCCCTACGACACATGCAGGGGAAACTAGAAATAAGAAGACGTTCCTTGAGTGGAAAGCACCTGTTTACAACAAGAAGATATCACCGATGGAAAGACCGCTTCAGTACCAGATTGGATTTGGTGCGCTTAGTAAAAGGGTTGTAGGTAAGTCTCTTCCACAAGAATATAAGTTGTATGAAATCCGTGATTTCGAATTGGATCCATCCTTACGCTATCATGGAATTAAATACGATAATTACTATGTGCACTCAGATGGGTTGAATCTTATTGACCAGCAACAAGTGCTAGATGCTGGATATCAAATCATTGGGGTAAATGCAGATGGCAGTGAAGAAATAATCGCGGATACACCAAAACTAAATGAAATGGTATTGTTCAAAACCGATAATAACTATAAAGAGGTTATTGTTCGGTTTAAGAAGCCATTGGAATTTAGAACGGAAAATGAACAGTTAAGGTCACGTATTGTATTCTCTGTCTTTGCGACAATGAAGGAAGATGCGTGGAATGACTTGGATAATCCAATGAGTGAGGAAGAAATGAATCAGGCTTGGGGGAAGATTATTTGGGACTGGAAGACAAAACATCTTATTTCTAAGCCACTAACAAATAAAGCAGAATTGAAGTTTGAAGAGATTCATGTGGATGGTGGACCTAAAGAGAAGAGCGAAATTTTTAAGGCGGCTGGGTATGTGATTCAACCGAAAATAAGGATTTTTGCCCATCAGGGTGTTCCGGACTATATGTATGTTGATAACGGGGATTCCTTGAAATTAGCTAAAATTCGTCCGGAAGTAGATAACTCTTTTAACTTATCGGGTGATATTGAGGGGATTACAGGGATTAAGCATTACACAATTATTCCGCCGGAATTCACGATTGATTTTAAGAATTCCGAATTGCATTATCCATATGAAGTCATTCGTAGATTTGATAATAATGATAATAAGGCATTAGTTCTAGATATTGGTACTTTAACTAGTAAAGATCCAGATAAAGATATAAGTATTGCGTTAAAATCAAATTTCATGACTGAGGCAAAGGTATATAATGTAGATCATTATGTTACGTGGGATGATAATTCTTCGATAATTCCGGTCAAATTTTATGGCAACGCTTATGAACTTGTGAAAAATGATTTAGGGCTTGCACCAATGTCGAAGGACAGTACAATACTCCATTATCAAGATCATATTACCTTTATTCCTGGGCAAGAAGCGGTCTTGTATGGAAGAGTTGCAGATGATAGTAAGGTTTGGTCATATGACAAAGAGGTCGTTGACTTAGGTGCACCTTATAGTTATAAGTTGTCGATGCATAATAGAAGTAATGTAAGAGATATTGATGAATTAACAATCATTGATGTATTACCTCATGTGGATGATCATACAATTGTAGCGATTAAAGATGGAACCTATCCAAAACGTGGTTCAAATACGAATGTTTCACTAACAGAAGATTTTACGAAGCTAAAAGAGAATCAAACATTCTTGGAAATGTTTGATGTGTATTACTCAACAGATGATCAAGGAGATACGATTGCACAGACTGCAGCGAAGGAGTTTAAGCAGTGGGATGATGCAACGCCGATTGATCAAGTGAAGATGCTAAAGTTCGTTTTGAAACCAGATAAAACGATTGTCCATGGATCTAAGTACGATATTGTCTTTAAAGCAAGTTCAAATGAAGAGTTTACCGAGGACTCAAGACTTGCGGTGAATTCGGAAGTGTTCTCGCTTGATGGCGGAAGAACGTTCATTGAAGGAAATAAGCAAATCGTTGAAATTCCAAAATATCAAATTTCAGGCACAGTGTATCTAGATAAAGATAAGAATAAGGTGATTGATACAGATGAAGGTTTGAAAGACCAAGAGCTACTTGTCATTGATGCAGCAACTAACAAACCAGTAGTTGATGAGAAAGGAAATCCAATCATCTATAAAACGGATGAACAGGGAAATTATAAGATTACCTTGTTTAAGCGTGGCAGTTACAGAATTCAATACTTAAACAAGCAAGGTCTTGAATCCTTTAACAATGATGAATTAGATAAACAACTTACGAATGAGACGAATTTAATATCAAAAAAGTTCGATTTAAATCCAAAGAGTTTAAAAGTTGAGCGTAATTTCCCACTCATTCAAAATAAGAAATCCATTAAATTTATCAAAGTAGATAAAGATAGCAAGACAACACGATTAGAAGGTGCTACATTTGTTGTTCGTTCGACTAATCCAAATAATTCGTTCGAAAAAACGGTAGATACGAATGATCAAGGAGAAACGATTTTAAATGCTCTTCCATTTGGTAATTACGAATGGGAAGAAACTGCTGCCCCAATTGGGTATGTGAAGATTGAAGGTAAGCATCCATTTGAGTTAAAAGAGGATAACGATACAATCCACTCAATTACAGTAGAAAATCAGAAAATCAAAGGTACTGTGAAACTTACAAAGGTAGATGCCGATAAAGCCGATAAGCCATTGGAAGGTGTTGCATTTGGATTGTTTGAAGGTGAGAACAAGCTAAAAGAAGCTACCTCGAATGCTCAAGGTATTGTTGAGTTTAGAGATGTTCCGTATGGTAAGTACGTTGTGAAGGAACTTAAGACGATTGAAGGCTATGTTCTTTCAAAAGAGGAGCGTCCGGTAAATGTTGAAACTGATGGCAAAGTAATTGATCTAGGTGAAGTTACGAATAC
>JAHHRC010000039.1 GCA_020026035.1 Erysipelotrichaceae bacterium
TGTTCGATTGATGAAGTAATGAAGGAAGTCTTGCCTTAGGGTGGGACTTCTTTTTGTATGGGCTGTGTTAAGTGTTAGGTTTGACTGGTGGTCACTATGTAAAGAATGCTTACGAATCGTTTATGAACAAACGGTTACTCAAAATATTTATTTGTTGATGAATAAGCCATTATTTAGTGTTTTTGGCAAGTTACTTCAAGAAAGCTAAAAATTGTATAAGAATAAAAGCAATTTACTTGATTATTACAGTTACGATGATAAAATTGACATTGCTTTACACTAATTTAATACGCATATATATATATATATATTACAGATAAGGGAAGAATAGGGAGAATTACTATGGATACAATGATGAACAAGCTTTGGAAGATTGCCATGTGCATTAGCATGCTACTGACGTTATTACCAATGGATATTGGAATGGCGGAAGAGTCTATAGTTGATGCTCCAATTGTTGCAAATGAGAATCATGTTGAGGAAGAGATTCCTGTTGATGGACAACCTGCTGGTGAAACAGTTGAAGAAACAGAGAATGGCGGAGAAGATACTCCTACTGTAGAAGGTACTTCTGAAGAAACTGGCGCACCTGAAACGGGAGTAGAGGTAACAGGTGAAGTTGAAACTGAATTTGCAGAAGACGTAACTCCTGAGAAAACAGAAGAAGAAAAGAAAGCCGCAAAGATTGAAGAAATCATTGCGGCTATTCGTGCTGAGTATGATGTGAATACGGTTGAGCTTGAAACTGTGAAATATAATGCTGAAAAGTATGAGGGTGTGATTGCGTCTATTCGTAAGGAATTAGAACAATCTACACTTGAAGGGTTGGCTGATATTACTCCTGATCTTTATGAAACAAAGTTTGTAGAAGCTTATAGTGATGAATATAAGGCTAAGATTGATGACAATCTTAATCTTAAGAAACAAGAGATGATTGCAAAGATTGAAAAGGATTATGCAGCTGATGATACGAAATTCTACGAAGAGAAGCGTAAAAAGGCAGTTGATGCTGTTGTTAAGATGATTCAGGATAGTACTTCTTTGGCCTCTTTGAATTCTTTGACAGATGTTGTGATTGGTAAGGTTTTTGAGCGTGAAGGTGCGTATAAGGAATCTTATATTTTAGAAGAGCGTAAGAAAGAAATCATTTTGACGATTTCTAAGAAGTACGAGAATAAAAACGGCGAATATAAGGAACCAGAATTTAAAAATCTTATGACTGCTGTTACGAATAACATTCATGCGTGTAAGACGCAAGAAGACTTAGATGCGATTGACATGGATGAAATTGATCGTTCTTTTAAAGATCTATTAACATCGAAAGGTTCGTTTGAGGTTGCTCGTCGTGAGAAGTTGGAATGGGTAAGAAAAACATATCCATTTGATGAAGAATTGAATGAGAAAAAAGCATATGACGATGCGATGACCGAAATTGAAAAGATGGTGGCAAATTGCAATAACGAAGAAGAATTAAATGCGATTGATGACGAAATTAAGAAGTTGATGGATGCGACATTGACAAAACAAGGTGAGTTTGTCAAAGCGAAGAATGACAAATATGAAGAACTTCTTAATAGGTATCCGTTCGATGAAAGTCTTTATATGCGTAACGATTATGAGAAACTTGTTAATAAGTTACATGACTTAATTGAATCAAAGAAAACAAGCAAAGAGCTAGACACGATTGTTGTGGAAGCATTTGCTGGTGTCTTTGAAGGAATTCGTAGACCAGAAGATCTTGTGATTACAAAAGATGAATTAGAAGACTTTAGCTTGAAGGTTGGGAATCGTGTTTATACGTTTGATGAATTACAAAAGAATCCGAATATTGAAATGAGTACTACGGAGGAAGTTGAGATTCATATCAATGCACGTGTTTGGAATGATGGTTCTACGACGAAGGAAGCTTTGACTGGTAAAAAGGGTGTTGCCTATAACCAACGTGTTGTTATGGATTTGCCAGAATTGATTGATGAAAACACGGTATTGAAGAATGCGGATAATGAAGTTGTTTCCCAATGGGTAGGGTTCTTTGCGGATAAAGGATCTGACTTCGGTAAGATTGAAGATAATAATGTGAAGTTTGCGTCCTTTATGAAGGATCATCCGGAAATTGAATTGGACTTTGAAAAGCTTAAGAAAGATCCAAAGAAGAAAGAAGAACTAGAAAATGCTGTTGCGGTATATCGTATTGTGCCGATTGATGGTAAGAATAAATTCATTTTGGAATATCCAGATGAATACATTCTTGAAAATGAAAGACAGGAAAACGATATCGATGAATATCCAGCGGATCATCATGGTGGTGTTCGTAATCTACAAATTACTTTGAAAACAAAGATTAACAAGGCGAAAGCTGAAAAGCATACAGCGGGTAAGTTCTTGCAGTTTGGTAATATTGATATCAATGTTAAGTTCCATTCAGCGAAGCGAATTACAAACTTAAACGTAGAGAAGTTCTATCAACATAATGTGAAGAATGTAAATGGTGAAGAAGCGATTGAATGGCGTCATGATGGTGAGGTGGGCCATAAACCACTTATTTACACGCAAAGAGATACGGATACTGTTTACTATAAGGTAAAGGTGACTGCAGATCCTAGAAATACGGAAGATTTACAAGACGTGCTTGTGTCGGAAGTAATTGACCATAAGAAGTTGAAGAATTTGCGTCTACATCAAGCAACAAAATACTACGTTCGTACGGTCATTACCGATGAGATTCAAGAAGTGAAAATGAGTGAAGTGATTACGGATCAAATTAACGAAGAATTATTTGATAAGAAAAACGTAGAATCTGAAGCCAATCAACCTTCCTTGCAACAAGGACAATTCACTGCGAAGTCATTTAATATTGGAACCTTGAAACACGGTGAATATGTGGAAATGATTTTTGCGGCTGAATTGGATTCTGAAAACATTACCGAAGCTGTTAAAGCCACAAAGACTTTAACGGACAACGGTGTTTGGTTTGAAGATGATGCGATGGATGAAGCTCGTACGGTAAGTAATGACGTATTTGCGACGGCAAAAAATCTTCTTGATGAAAATGGCAAGAAAGTAGTTGTTCACGATCAAGTTGTGCCTATGGTGCAAAATGACGAGGAAGTATTAGAAATTACGCCTGTGACGGTAAAGAAATTGGCCGGAGATTATGCGAAACGTACAGAAAACGATGATAAAATTGCGATTTTTGCTGTAACTGTAAGCAATGGAGAAAATAATCCGAAGAATAAAAATAAATATAACTTCACATATGTCCCAATTTTTGGTGGTTTAAGTACGAAAAGTGGGAATTGTGGTGATGCGAAGAATTCGTATATTGAAAACTTAGAATTATGCGACCGTAATGGGAACCCTGTGGATGCGTCATCTTTGAATATCTCAAACTTTAAGATTCTTCGAGATCAGGATGGAATTGTTCGTGATTTTGAAGGGTTATACAATGAGCTAAGTAGACCAGGAGTTGGAAAAGCACAAGGAGAAACATTCTACTTGAAAGCGACATTCGCTGATCAATTGTGGGAAGAAGATCGTGGAGTTGCAGGCGAGCCACAAAAGAAAGAAAAAGATGGACACTTCCAATTTAGTACGAAGATCGTGAATGTGCCGGATGAACACAATAAAGACCGAGATACCTCGATTACAGACGAAGATGCTTGGAAGATTGAAAGAATCTCGAATTTCGATGATCCGACTGTAACAACCATGGACTTCAAACGCACTTGGTTGAAGAAATCTGTTGCATCTGAGGATAAAACAGCCAACTTAAATTGGAAAATCGATGTTGAACCTACGAAGACAAAGTGTAAGAGAATTTTCACGGACGCGATTACGGTGACGGACAAACGTTTAAAACAAACGTTTGTTGGTGATGTGCAAATTCTATTGACAAAAGACGGCGAAGCGGATGTTCAATTGACGAAAACACTTGATGATCCAGATAGTGATAACTTTACATATGAACTCGATGAACAATATTGGGATTATAAAGCGACGGTTACATATCAAACAAAAGTAGCGAATGAACCAGAATACAGAGTGGATGGAATGATTGAAAATAAGTTCATCGTAGATGGTGATGGTTCTAAGCACTTTGATACTGCACAAGTCAACATTTCAAGTGGAAAGCAAACAGGTATTCGTAATCCTGAAAGACGTGAATTCGAAAAGGAATTGGTAAGGGAAGATGATGATACCGCAACTTGGAGAATTACGTACAACTACTTGTTGCAAACAACAGATTTCAATGATCATGGAGTTAAAAACGATCACATCAAAGATCAAGTAGCATATAACAATATGTACTTTGAACAAGAGCAGTTCGATTCTATTGCTGTGTCACTTGGTACAAAAACGTTGGTGAAAGATGTAGATTATACAATCACACCGATTATGTATGAAGATGTTGAGGGTAGTCATAATGTCGAGGTGTTGCACGGGAAGATTGTTGGTTTTGATATTGAACCGTTGAAAACACTTGGTGATGGTGAACATCTTCTTTCCGTTGATTATAAAACGACGATTATCAAAGGGAAGCTAGGTGCGTTCAAGGAAGATACTGAATCATGGGCGCCTCATAATGCGGTTCACGATCCAAGTGATCCTATTTTGAACGAGAATGTGCTCCATGATACATATAAAAACAACGCATCTGTATCGTATTGGGTGCTTGACTCGGATGGTCAGCCTGTTGAACATTCAATGAAAGCATCGAAAGAATTCTACCGTGGATATAATAAAGAAGTATTTACATACTACTCGCATCGTGAGAGTGATTTGTTGTACTGGCACGTTGTAGTAAATGCGAATGGATACCTTGGAAATGCGTTAGGGATTCCTTCTAACAAACAGAACAATGTGTTTGATGCGACGATTTATGCAAATGTGCCAGAAGGACTTGAGTTTGAAGGTGCTTATGCAATGACTGACTCGCGCTTAACGCCTTGGGTTGGCGAAGTGCCTAATACAGATATCTTCGGTGATCCGGAGGTAGAAGACGGAAAGTACGTTATGTCAAAAGCTACGTACTATGGACAAGATCCAGTCGTTGGAGCGCATTCGGATTCTGCGCCACAACGTAATGGATTTGGATCAACAAACGCAGATTGCGGGAATGAATCGATTCCGTTGTATCCAAATGGAGTGCAAGCGGATCTTTCAGCAATTCAAAATAGATCAGTGCCGATTCGATTGAAAGGCATTAATAATACCGTTCGGACCAATAACCTCCTGCAATGGCAGCAGTTTGTTGTTCGTACAAGAATAACAAATGAGGAAGTATTGTTAGGTGTATACCCTCGTCCTGAACCTTCTGATGAGCCAGCGGTTCCAAAGGAATTACGTTATGATTTCAGTGTTGAATTCAAAGGTGATAACTTAGAACATGAACGCTTGTCAGATGATGCGAAGAGTGAAGTCATTAAGATTAATCCAATGACAAAGACTCCTAGTCGCGAAGACGGTAGTTTGATTGTGGATTACGATATTGAAATGAATACATTGAATCTTGATTTATTGGAAGACAAGAAAGTAATTCGTATCTTCGACACTTCGAGTCCTACATTAATGATTCGTTTGGGTTCTATTGAAGTGTTTGATGTGAAGAACAATCAGAAGTTACATCGTATTTCGATTGCGCAAGCTAAGAAGAATCCGGATCTTGAGAGTACTTCTTATTCGGTAGATGCTTCGCGATTGAAGGATGATCATACGATTATCTTCACAGTGCCGGATGATCGTCATTTGCGTATTACGTATAAGGCTGATATTATCCCTGAAATTGGAGCGGATGGTTCGATTCGTGTTCCGGAGCCTAAAAATAGTGCTTACTTTGGTGATTACATGAATATGGATCACTTGAGTGGTGAAGAATCAAGTACAGAGATTTACAAATCTAGTGGTCAGCTTGGTGGTCAAAACCGTATTACGATTACAAAGACAGACGAACAGTTTACAAACTTGACGGATGCTGAGTATGCGGTAGAACGTTTTGATAAGGATACGAATAGTTGGGTTCCTGGTGCCGCCGGCAACATTGAATTTAACGGAACGTCTGATGAGGGCGTTACGGAATCAGATGTGTTTGACTACGTTACGATTAATAAAAAGAAATTAACCATTACGCATCCATACACGGTGTATCGATTTATTGAAATGAAAGCACCGAAGGATCATGCGATTGATCCACGTGCAACGTATATCGTGTTGGCAAACTTTGAAGAAACGGATGAAGTACGTTCCAAGAAGTTGAAGGACATGGTTATTCCTCAAGAAGTGACGGATTCAAAATCTAAGATTCACTATGTGACACGTGGTAGTACGCTTGAGTTGATTGATAAGAAACTTCAAAAAATTCAATTCAAGAAAGTTGGAATTGATACGATGGATCCAACGGTAAGAGAACCATTGGCTGGTGCGAAATTTGAATTATACAACGTAGAAAAAGTTGGTGATTCTTATCTAGCAACAACGATTGCGGATATTCCAGTAAATAAGGATCCAGAAAAACATAACTTCAAATGGGAAAGTACTGGAGAAGTTGATGAGTTTGATATGGTATCTGGAACCTACCTATTAAAAGAGGTAGAAGCTCCTAAGCGGTACCAATTCATGAAACCAGTATTCATTGAGCTACTAGCGGATGGTACGGTTATTACGACATCTTCTGTTACACATAAAAACAGTGCTGGTGAAGTTGTGTATGCGAAGGATATGAAAACACAGAAGAAATATCCTTTGAATGGTAATGGCGAAAGAGACGTTATTGAGCTTGAGAACGAATTGATTCATGATGTTCTATTAACAAAGCTTGAATTTGGAAGTGAAATGCCATTAGATGGAGTTACGTTTAAGCTTGAAAAGGAAAAAGGAATTCTTCCATTTATGCATAAAACACAAGAAATTACGTTAGATGGTGAGAATGAATTTACGATTGAAAACTTAGAACGTGATACACCTTATATTCTTACGGAAACAAAGACTAGGGATAGTCATATTCTGATGGATAAGAAGATCCGCTTTGTGTTCAATAGTGCTAATGAAGTTGTTGATTTAGCGGTGTTGGACGCAAAGGGAAATCCGGTAGAAAATGTGGGTGAATTTGCAAAGGTAAATGGTAAGAATAACTTAGTGATTTATAACAAACCTAAGACCGTTTATATTTCTAAGAAATTATTTGGTTCTAAATCAGAAAGACAACTTGCTGGTGTGAGCTTTAGACTCTATGACAACATTAAAAACGGGGCACGTGAACCGCTTTATGAATTCAAGTTGGAATCTATTGATACTCCGTATGCGTTACATGACATTGCATTTGATAAAGAGTACTTCATTGAAGAAGTGATTGATGAAACGCTAAAGGGTATTAAGCAGATGCCAGAGAATCAATTTATTGGCTTTACTCTGCACGAAGACGGCACAGTTGATGTACAGGTGGTAAGAGATGCTGCTTGGGGTGTCGATAGAAACCCAGATATTAGTAAGTTTGCAAAGGTACATGAAACGACAATTGACATCTTGAATGAACAAGAAAAGATTTATGTGGGTAAGTATGCCTTTGCTGATAAAGAAAAGAATTTAGCAGATGTAACGCTAGGGTTGTTTACGATGGATGGAGAACAGCCATTGGAACAATGGGAAACGACATTCACTTGGCGTGAAGGCTCAGATATTCATGAGATTCAAACGGTTCTTGATTTTGGTGTACCGTATCGAATTAAAGAACTTGCAGCTCCTGCTATTTATGAGGTGCCTGAAGAAGAAATTCAATTCACTTACAATCTAGATGGTTCAATTGAACTTAAGAAGTTGGTTCCTTCTGCAGACGGAACAATGTCTGCAGTTGAAATGACAGATGATTTTGCAGTTTTAGGAAAAGTAAATAGGTACTTTACTGACGGCTATAAAGATGTTCCTACAATTAAGATGTACAACCATATTAAAAGGCCGAAGATCTTGAAGGTTGACGCAGATGATATTAATGATATGAGTGATGACCAATTACGCGAAGCTCTTAATACGAAGAAAATAAAAGGTTTAAAAGGGGCAGAAATTAAAATCTATAGACCTTACTATGAATCTGAGTTCTCTAAAGAGTGGGTATCTGAAAAAGTTGCGTATGAATTTACTGACGCCGAATTTGAAGTGAATAAAGATTATGAAATACATGAAGTAAAAGCTCCTGAACCAGGGGAAAATCTTATAGAAGATGGCGAAAATAAGGGTAAACCGAAATCAGAACTAGGTTATTATGCGGCTCCGAAACAGCGATTTACTCTATCGGATAAAGGTGAGTTCACAGCACCAGCTTGGTATGAAAATCTTAGAATTGTGGATTCTTATGTCTTGCTAACAAATGAAAAAATTAAACCATTAAGCGTCGTCATCGAGAAAGTTCATCATCCAGATGATAAAGCGGATGTCATTGGGCCAGATGAGAAATTAAAGGGTGTTCCATTTGTGGTGGAAAAAGCAGGAACGAATGAAATTGTCTTCAAAGGCGTAACTGGTGATGATGGAAAAATTAAACTCAATAACCTTGTGGCTGGTCAATATATCATCAAGGAAACAGATGACTTAAACAATGAGTACAAAGGATTTGTGGATGGAAAAGGAAGACATTATAAACCATTGGAGAAAGACATTACATTTACTCTAGATAGATATAATCATGTGTCTATCAATAAAGATCCTTATGATTACACGGCAAAACCCTATACGATCATAGAGAATACAGAAAAAGATTCGAATAAGTTGAAGCTTCCTGATACGATTCAAATCACTAATAAACTCACTGAGTTAACATTATTCAAAGTCCAGAAAGTTGAAATGAATGAACCAGATCCAGATGATGGTCCGGACATGGGGCCAGAAGATGATGGCCCAGAGGAAGATGGACCTCGTTTAGTGAATGAATATATTGAAGGCATTAGCTTTAAGGTTTATCCAATCGATGAGTTTGATTCGCAAAAGGTGCATGTTAAGGGCGAATCGGAATGGGTTACGAAAGAATATGATCAAGGATGGCGTCCTGAAGTAAAGTGTGTAGTAAAAGGTCTTGATTTAAGTGATGGAAAGGGATACATCATTGAGGAACAAAAGAGTCCAACAAGCGGTGGAAAAGCATTTGCTCGTCGAGATTATGAAATTACGATACAAAACTGGGAACCTGTTTTAAATGCAGGTGAAAAGTTTGCTGAATTAAAATACGGACAATTACTACTAATCAATGAAGAAACAGCACCTATTACAGTTCGTAAAATTGATGCGGTAACAAATGAAAAGTTACCGGGTATTCCATTCAATCTATATACCGAAGATGAATATAAAAAGCACATGAAGGGTGAACATAACAATAAAGAAGCTTATACATATAAAACGAATGAGAATGGGGAATTCGTGTTAAGGGGTCTTATCCAGGAACAATGGTATGTATTGGAAGAAAAGACACCTGCGAGATACCGTGAAGATGTGATTAAGTTTAAGTTGAATGATACGTTTAGAAATCCTCAACTTGATGCTGTTGAAATAGATGGTGATCAAGAAGCTGCAGTATGGGATTCGACTGACAATAAATTGGTTGTTAAGAATAGACCAATTCCATTGTTTGTAGAAACCTTTGAGAACATTTGTGATAAGAATGAATCACATGTGCATACTGATGATAAGTGTTTAGAGAAGCGTAATGATTTCATATATACGATTGAAGGTGTTGATGGTGTTGTAATTGGTGGTGAACATCCTACATTACCTGAAACGTTAGAACGTAATAAGGAATACAATTTAGTACCAGATGCGATTCCGGAAGGGAAATGGGTTGATTTAGTACCTAATGCCGTGACATTCAAGATTAATGATGACGGTAAGGTTGAATTGACTGGTGATAATTCGGGAGATGTTTCTGTTAGTGAAACAAAAGTTGTTGGAGATACATTACGCATAGTTCGTAAGAAGAAACATATCTACCTAACGGTAAATAAGCTTGATGCGAGTGGTAATGCACTTGCTGGTGCTGCGTTTAAGATTGCTGGTGAAGAGTTGGTACCTATGGTGAATGGCAATGTTCATACATTCGAAGTGACGGATTTAGAAGTTTCTAAGGGTGATCATGTGCATGTCTATACACTTGAGGAAATTGCGCCGGAAGGATTTAAGAAGGCAGAAGATATTAACTTTGTGATTCGCGAAGATGATGTGATTGTTCGTAAGGATACAGATCCAGTTACAAATGTGGTAAAGGAAACGAAGTTAACGAATGACACAATTGATGTGAAGAACTACAGAAAGCTCTATGTGGAAAGCTTTGTGACGACTGATATGGATAGTGGAATCATTGGTGAGAGTACACCTCGTACTGCTGGCTTTGTGTATGATTTGTATGAAGACGGAAATATGATTGAATCCATTACAAGTATTGATCGTACATTGGAATTACCAGAATCCTTAATGCCTGGTAAGACTTATAAGTTGGTATCTGTACAAGCTCCGTTTGGAGTAGCTTTGGCGGATGATGTTGTGTTTGAAGTGAAGAATGATGGAATGCTTCAATTTAAAACGACACGTTCTAGAAAGAATGTGGATGTAAGCCCTAGAATTTCGAAACATGAAGTTGATGGGGATGTCTTACAGATTATCCATAGACCATTGAGTCTTGATGTTCAAAAGTATGAGAAGGTTGATTCGTTGGATGAAGCGACTGTCTTGACTGGTGTTACATTCGAAGTATTGATGAATGACAAGTCGATTGTTAAGTGGGAGTCTAGTAAGGATGCTAAGACACTTGTTCCATATGAGCTAGCGAAGAAGAATCTAAGTGAGACGATTACGTTAGTTGAAACACCGAAGGGTGGTTATGTTGGTATTGAACCAATTGAGATTCGCTTTACGAATACAGGTTCAATGCTTGTTGATGGATTTGAATTGGTTGGGGATGAGTTAAAGATCTTCAATCATAAGACAACTGTAACGATTCAAAAGATTGATGCAAAGACACAACAACCTCTAACAGGTGCTGTATTTGTGGTGAATGGAGAAGGAAAGGCAGTTGATGCGGAAGGTAAGTTGATTGTTGAAGGACTGTCATTTGGTAATTCGTATAAGGTTCATGAGGTAAGTTCTCCAGAGGGCTATATGGCTGGTGAGGATGTTACATTTGAACTTGAGAACGATGGTCAAGTGGTAGAAGTAGAAAACAAAGAAGCAAAGTACTTCATTGGCTCTTACTTTGAAAAGGTTCAAGAAGGCAATGAACTTGCTGGATGTGAGTATTTGATTAAAGATGGTGAGAATGTTGTGTCTAAGGTAGTAAGCAGTACATCAGTTGATGAGATTGTTGATGCGTTAGAACGTAATAAGACATACACCATTGAAGAAGTAAAAGTAGTAGATGGCATTGTCTATGTGGATGATGTGAAGTTTGAAATCAATAAGCGTGGAGAATTAGTGCTTGTTGGTGATTATGAACATGCAAGTATGAAGGGTAATGATACGATTCAAATCGTACATAAGCCTACAAGAATGGATGTTCGTAAGGTTGATGAAAGTAAACATCGTTTAATGGGCGCTGTGTTTGAATTGATTGATGAAGATACAAATACAGTGGTTCATACATGGACGAGTCATGATTTAAAAGATGAGAAGATCATCAAGGTATTAGCTTGTGATCATAGATATGTACTCAAGGAAGTTAAGGTAGTAGATGGCTATGAAGATAAACAAGGTGATATCCATATTGCAATCGATCATAATGGACGGGCAATGGTGGAGAATGAAGTTGTTAGTGATAAGTTAATCGTCAAAGTAAACAACAAGATTCAAGAAGCTGTTGTAGAAGAGCCAAAGACACCAAGTAAGAAAGAAACAGTTGTTTCTAATGAACATAAGCTATCTACTTCAACAGGAGATATGTTATTTGTTCGTAACTATGCAATGGTACTTGTAAGTGCGATTGTTGGTGTTATTGTGAGTTGTGTTCGATTGATGAAGTAATGAAGGAAGTCTTGCCTTAGGGTAAG
>JAHHRC010000004.1 GCA_020026035.1 Erysipelotrichaceae bacterium
ACAATCCTTACAAGCTTTTTGTAAAGTGCTTGTCATGGAGCGTATTTGGGTGTACTATAACTATGCTTTCTTTCTGGGCAACAACGTTACCTCTAACGTATTGCGCGGTTTGAAAGGTCGTAACATGAAAGAGGAGAAATTAAAATGTTAGAAAAAGCAGTAAAAGAACGTATCGTTAAAGAATTCGCACGTAGCGAAGGTGACACAGGATCAGTAGAAGTACAAGTAGCTCTACTTACAGAATCCATCAACCGTCTAACGGTTCACATGAAGGAACACAAGCATGACTATGCTTCAAACCGTGGTCTATTAATGATGGTAGGTAAGAGAAAGAATCTTATGAACTACCTAAAGAACACAGACGTTAACCGTTACCGTGAACTTTGCGCGAAGCTAGGTCTACGTAAGTAAAATGCGAGTCAAGCCACGAGAAATCGTGGTTTTTCTTTTGTGCATATGAGTAGAATAAAACGCCTTTGCTTGCTAGAATATAGACATAAAGGGTAAGAAGAGGAGAGAGTTATGAAGAAACTTAAATTTTACCAATGTGCACATTGCAAAAAGGTATCACTTGTCTTAAATGACGTGGATGTACCTACGGTATGTTGTGGTGAAAACATGCAAGAATTAGAAGCGAAGACAGCCGATAGTTCTTTGGAGAAGCATGTACCAGTTGTTACAAGAGGTGACAATAACCAACTTGAAGTAACTGTAGGTTCAACCGAACATCCAATGATGGATGCACATTACATTCAATTCATCGTATTAGAAACGGAAACAGGATTCCGTGTAGAATACCTAGAACCAGGTCAAAAGCCTAGTGCAAAGTTCTTTGAAGATGAAAAAGTAATTCGTGTATACGAATATTGTAACCTTCACGGTCTTTGGAAAGTCGAAGCGTAAAGAAGTGGTCTATGATGTACTCATAGGCCTTTTTGTATGCAAGAAAGTACGTGAAAAAATAGGATTTGTTCGTATTTATACGTACATTATGGTATCATTAGTGCGTTCAATATAAATAAGAAGAACTAATGAAGAGAAAATATTAGGTAGGAGTTAGAATATTCAATGGAGAAATATAAAAAGAGTTTTGAATTTCATGGCCGCACAATCACTGTAGAAAATGGTGAAATTGCAAAACAAGCAGGCGGATCGGTTTTGGTTCGCTACGATGATACAGTTGTATTATCAGCCGCTACGGCATCCAAGAGTGCGAAGGATACAGATTTCTTCCCACTCACAGTTGTATTCCAAGAAAAATTATATGCAGGAGGATCCATTCCTGGAGGCTTCCTTAGAAGAGAAGGACGTCCAAGTGAGTTTGCAACATTAACATCTCGTTTGATTGACCGTCCAATTCGTCCTTTGTTTGCGGAAGGGTTCCGTAATGAAGTACAAGTTGTAAATACGGTAATGTCAAATGATCCAGATGCTAGCTGCCAAATGGCTGCGATGTTTGGTTCATCCCTTGCATTATGTGTATCCGATATTCCATTCAATGGACCAATTGCTGGTGTTATTGTTGGTAAGGTCGATGGCAAGTTGATCATTAACCCATCGGTGGAAGAATCTGAAAAGTCTGTTTTACTACTAACCGTTGCTGGTACAAAAGATGCCATTAACATGGTAGAAGCAGGGGCGAAAGAATTAAGCGAAGAAGAAATGCTAGAAGCATTGTTCTTTGGTCATGAAGCAATCAAGGAATTGTGTGCAATTCAAGAAGAAGTGATTGCCGCATGTGCAAAGGAAAAGATGGAAGTAGAACTTTATGAAATCAATCCTTTGGTAAAAGAATATGTCAACGAACACGGAAAGGCTCGTATTGAAGAAGCAGTTTCCATTAAGGGTAAATTAGAACGTTATGGCAAGATCGATGAACTCATTGAAGAAATGATGGAAGCGGTAAAGGCCAACGTTACCTTCGAAGATGAAAAGACAATGGAAAAGGCAATCAAGCAAACACGTGAATACTGTGTTGAAATTGAAGCTGCCGAAGTACGTCGTTTGATTTCCGAAGACAAAGTAAGACCGGATGGAAGAAAGTTGGATGAAATTCGTCCACTGGATTCTCAAGTTGATTTACTACCTCGTGTACATGGTAGTGCGATGTTCACTCGTGGTGAAACACAGGTAATGTCCATTACAACACTTGGTTCCTTAGATGAATACCAAATCATTGATGATTTAACTGCAGAAAAAGAAAAGCGCTTTATGCACCAATACAACTTCCCACCATTCTCAGTTGGTGAAGTAGGTCGTATGGGCTCTGCTGGTCGTCGTGAAATTGGACATGGTGCTTTAGGTGAACGTGCCTTAGCGCAAGTTCTTCCAAGCAAAGAAGAATTCCCATATACAATCCGTACCGTTGCAGAAGTATTAGAATCCAATGGTTCTTCTTCACAAGCAAGTATTTGTGCCGGTACGATGTCACTTATGGCAGCGGGTGTTCCAATTAAGGCAATGGTTGCCGGTGTTGCGATGGGTCTTATTACCGTTGGTGATACCTATGCAGTATTAACGGATATTCAAGGTATGGAAGACCATTATGGCGATATGGACTTTAAGGTAGCTGGTACACGTAAGGGTATTACAGCACTTCAAATGGATATTAAGGTCGACGGAATTAGCCAAGCAATCCTTCAAGAAGCTTTAGATCAAGCACATAAGGGTCGTATGGAAATTCTTGACAATATGGAACAAACCATTTCTGAACCACGTCCTACAGTATCCAAGTATGCACCGAAGTTTGCAGTCACACATGTACCAGTAGATAAGATTCGTGATGTCATTGGTACGGGTGGTAAGACAATTAACCAAATCATTGAAGATTGCGATAATGTTAAGATCTCGGTTGAAGAAGATGGAACAATTGCCATCTACCATATGGATCAAGAAATGATCGATAAGGCAGTTAAGATCATTGAAGATATCGTACGTGTTGCAAAGGTTGGCGAAGAATTCGATGCCAAGGTTACAACCGTTCGTGATAGCTTTGCCTTTGTAAACCTATTTACAGGAACAGACGCATTATTGCATGTATCGGAAATTTCTTGGGAACGTGTGGATGATATTAAGAACGTTCTTCATGAAGGCGATATGGTTCATGTAAAGGTGACTTCAATTGAAGAAGGAACTGGTAAGGTAAAAGTTTCTGCTAGAGAATGTCTACCAAAGCCAGAAGGCTATGTAGAACCAAAGCGTGGTCCAAAACGTGATCATGGTTCTCGTAACAACGACAAGCGTCCTTTTAACAAAGGGAATGTAGAACGTCGTGTATTTAAGAAAAAAGAAGACTAATTCAAAATAGAATGATTCGAAGTGGTCGAAAGGAAGTATCTTTTCGACCATTCTTTCGAATAAGAGGAGTGTACGTCACATTGAAAGCTGTAGCTAGTTTCGTGTAAAATAAGTAGGATTCCTCAAGGAGATTTATAGTATGAGAATGAGAAAGAAAAAGTGGGCAATGCCTTATATGGAAGCCCATGGAGAATATGTATTAGCGAATCCAAATGAAAATCGTGGCAAGTGGCATGAAGTATTACATGCCAACCAGTTGCACGTTGAAATTGGAACAGGTAAGGGCGATTATTTGATCAATATGTCGGAAACCTACAAAGAAGATGGTTGGGTTGGAATTGAAAAAGATCCAAACGTTGCCGCAATTGCCGCAAAGAAAGCCATTGAAGATGAAACGATTGCCTTAAGCAATAAGCGCATGATTGTCATGGATGCAGAAAACCTATTAGACTGGTTTGCGCCAGGAGAAATTGATGTCATTCATTTAAACTTCTCTGATCCATGGCCAAAGACAAGAACCCACAAGCGTCGTTTATCGAGTAAGAAGTTCTTGGATATGTACCGTGTTGTATTAAGCGATGGGGGCTATATTCGTATGAAAACAGACAATAAGGATCTCTTTGAAGATTCGGTATTGTATTTCTTAGAAAATGGCTTCACATTGTTTGAATTCTCGGTCGATTATCGTCGTGAAAACCATGATGAAGATGCGATTACCGAATACGAGCGTCGTTTCATGGATTTAGGGCAACCAATTTATCAACTTTGTGCGATTCCATGCAGGGATCGTGAAGATGTGCTAAAATAACCGTAATGGTGAAGTGGATGAAGAAATATTTGAGTGTACTCTTCGCTTGTATGTGTTTGGTAGGGTGTAAGGCCAATCCAAACCTACAAGAGAACTTAGACGCAAAAGTGAATCGGGCGCTAGCAATGGATGTTGGTCATACGACATTCAATCATGGCTATTATTCCTATTACATTCAACCAAGTATTGGTCGTTTGTATAGCGATGAAACAAGCAATGTGTTTGTGTTTGATAATGTCCCATTTGTGATGAACTTAAATGTTCCTGGAATTGTCAATCGTAGCTATGAAAGCCAAGGGATGTTACTGGATGATGTGATGCAGTATGATGCCATTGTAGCGAAGAATTCTGGTGAATTTTTAGACGGAAAAAAGAAGAGTCATCCGTATACCATTGCCATCTTTGAAAAACAAGATGTGTATTATACGATCTTAAAAACAGATCTATTGGAATTTTACGCCGTATCGCATGCCTTTGAAGCACCACGAATTAGCGAAGAAATGTTAAAGATTGCACGTTCTACAGTCGTTGATGAGGTAGAAGTATTAGCGGCCTATTCCAAACAGGAAACGATTGCCTACAATCGTAAAACCTTGGAATTGTTCCAAAACATTACACCGGAAAATGGGGTCATTGATGAATTGTTTAACACCAAGACCAACTATGCCGGTAGTTCTGGTGGGCAATTTACAAGTGATGCGACATTTGATGAGGAAGCACCATCTATGGATGATGTCGATTTAGAAAACGATGAAGTTGACTTACAAGAAGAGAAAGTCGATGAAAGCGACGACGTTGTTGAAGTGGAAATCGATGAAGTACCTGTAGAAGTCGATGAAGATGTCGAAGAAATTGAATAAATACGTAAAACAAGCTTAACAAGAGTCCATAAATATTTTAAACTTAACATATAGTATGGAACGGAAAGGAAAATCATATGTTCAAAAAATTACAAAGTCTTTTATTTGAAGAAGATGAAGAAATGGAAGAAGAGGAATTGCAAGAAGCGCCTGTACGTAAAGTCGTAAAGCCTGCAATGCCTGAAGTACCTGTCACAAAACCAGCAATGAATCGCATTGACGTTGCGAAGGAAGCACCTGCTGTAAAGAAGGAACCTGTGTTCAATGCACAACCTGCAGTTCCACACGCAAGTCCAAAACCAATCGTGAAGGAACCAGTGATGCCACAAGAAAAGCCAAAGGCTCTTGGCATTAAGGTTGACGAAGTAAAGCCAGCTGCACCAAGTAAGCCAAGTGCACCTGTAAAGAAGAGTGTACCTAGCAAGCCAAAGAAAAAAGAAGAAAAGGCGAGCAAGTCTGGTGTATATGAATTTAAGCCTGTGATTAGCCCGATGTTTGGGGTTGATGAAAAGGACTTAGATGAACAAGCAAATATCAAGCTTACACATAGTGTGAAGGAAAAGGATGAAAGCTCGGCAATCATCTCACCAATCTATGGGTCTGCTTTAGAGTCTTCTTATACAAAACCAGTGGTTGAAGAAGTCGTTGAAGTACATGAAGAAATCAAAGAAGAAGTTAAGGTTGCGGATGTGAAGAAGGAAGACGATGAAATTCCTGCATTCTCATTAGACCAAATCTTAAATGGAGATCGCTTTGATTTAGATGATGAAAAAGAAGATGATCTAGAACAAACGATGGAACAAATGATTGATGAAACAGTTGTCTTTGATTCACCAGTCTTTACAACGGAAGAATCCGTTAAGAAAGAAAAGGAATCGAAAAAATGAGATATTACTTCATCGGTATAAAAGGAACCGGGATGGCTTCGCTTGCCTGCATGTTACAAGATCTTGGACATGAAGTAAGTGGGAGTGATTTAGAAAAACATTTCTTTACAGAAGATGAACTTGTAAAGCGTAATATCCCAATTTATCCCTTCGATGAAGACAATATTCAAGATGGAATGCACGTCATTGTTGGAAATGCCTTCTTAGAAGACTTCCCAGAAGTCAAAAAGGCAAGAGAAAACAAGACATGTACAACACTTCGTTACCACGAATTTGTTGGGCAGTTCATTCAAGATTATAAAACAATCGCAATTGCCGGTAGTCATGGGAAAACCACAACGACCGGCATGCTTTCTTCTGTCTTGAAGGAAAAGGGAAATACCGCGTACTTAATTGGGGATGGTAGTGGCTTTATTCGTAAGGATAGTGAATATTTCTGTTTAGAAGCGTGTGAGTTCCGTCGTCACTTCTTACAATACTTCCCAGAGTATGCCATTATTACAAATGCAGAGATCGACCATGTCGATTATTTCAAAGACGATGCAGATTATCGTAGTGCCTATGAGGCGTTTTCTTACAATGTAAGGAAAGCTTTAATGGTATTTGGGGATGATCCACAAGTTCGGATGATGAATCTAAATAAAGACGTGGATGTCTTTTACTATGGTTTAGAAGAAAACGATGACTTACAGGCAAAGAATGTAATTGAAGAAAGTGATGGCATGTCTTTTGATGTCTACTTCAAACAAGAATTGGTAGGCCATATCGAATTACCATTTGTTGGCCATCATTTGTTGCTAAATTCATTGGCTGTGATTGGAATTGGTCTATTGGAAGGTATGGATCTTTCTGAGATTGAAAAGGGGCTTTGCTTGTTTAGTGGTGTGAAGCGTCGATTCAATGTGGAAGTGGATGGCGAAAATATCTACGTTGATGACTATGCCCATCATCCAACGGAAGTCAAAGTCACCATTGAAACCGCGAAGAAGCGTTTTCCAAATCATAAATTGGTTGCCATCTTTAAACCACATCGAGCAAGTCGTGTGATGTATTTCGCAAATGAATTTGCCGAAGCGTTACAGTTAGCAGACAAGGTTTATCTTTGTGATTTTACAAGTATTGATGACAAACAAGATGGATGTGACATCGATATTACATATTTACAAGAAAGAATTGATGGTTCTTTGATTCTTTCAGAAGATGAGGTTGGTGCTTCAAAATTGGCTCAAGAAAGCCCTGCGTGCTACTTGTTTATGTCGAGCAAAGACATTTATTGGTTGGCAAATTTGGTAAAGCGCTCTCAATAATATTGAAAAATTTTCATAATGATTTATAATACTAGCAAGGAAAAGAGGAGAATGAATTATGGATGCTCTATTGCTAGATTTAAAGTTAGTATCAGAGCAGTTACTCCCTATCATAGGAGCAGTTGCTTTGATTTTTGTTTGCATTCTACTTAAGCGTGCAGCAGAATTCGTTGAAGAACTTACTAAGACGGTTCAGGATTTGAAACCGACGATTCAGAAAGTGGATGAGTCCGTAGAAAAAATCCAAGGACCACTAGATACTGCTGTGAAGCTTTGTAAAACAGTGGACAATATGCATGACAAGACAACAACATCGATGGAACAATTTGGTGAAATGCTATCGGAGAATCTTGAAAAGATTAAGGAAATCATTTTGAACCTAATTGGATCCTTCCACAACAAAGATATGTATGAAGCTGTCATTGTCGATGAAGAGCCAATGGAAGAAGCTTCTAAGGAGGACTTGAGCCATGAATGAGATGGATGAAACACGCAACCTAGAATCCAATTCAACATGCGATTCTTGCAAAGAAAAGGTCTTAGATGACAAAAAAGAAGTCATTACAGACGTAGAAAAGACAGTCGAAGGTCTCAAGAAGAAGATTGAAGAAATCACCGAAGAAGAAAAGAAGAAGGCTTGCTGTAAGGAAGAGAAGAAGATTGAAATCAAAGATTTAAAACTTCCAAAAGAGGCAAGTGAGAAGATTTCGAAACTTCAAAGTGAGGTCGTTGAAACCTTAAGTGATCTTCAAAAGAAGGTCGAACTTGATGAAAAGGTTGAGGCGATCAAAGAGAACGCTTCAAAGGCTGTTGACTTTGCGAAAGAAAAGGTCAATGAACTCAAGCAGAACGAAAATGTTCGTAAGAAGGTTGAAGAAGCCGAACACTTTGCAAAGGATAGTGTTGCTTTAACAATCAAAAAGACAGAAGAAGTATTATCTTCTGAACACAAAGAAAAACTCATTAAGAACATCAACGAAAAGAGCGAAATGCTTCGTGATGAACTATCAAACTTAGGCAAAACCATTGAAACGTATGTCGCAAGTGAGGAAGTACAAGATAAGTTGAAACAGCTTGATGATGTAAAAAACAATGGTGTCAAAAAGGTAAAAGAATTACTCGACTCCAAAAAAGATAGTAATGAAGGAGGACAATCATGAAACGTGTAACGATTTATGACGTTGCGAAAGAAGCAGATGTTTCCTTAGCGACGGTTTCGCGTGTAATCAATGGTTCCGATGTTGTAAAACAACCAACAAGGGAACGTGTTGAAGCAGCGATTGAAAAGCTAGGCTATAAGCCAAATGCGATTGCCCAAGGGCTTGCATTGCAAAAGACAACTACAATTGGGTTAGTTGTTCCAGAAGCTAGCTTTACATATACTGGGCAAGTCATCAATGGATTGATTGACGTTGCAAAGATTTACAATTACAACATTATGTTGCATACCATTACAGCAGGTATTACAGACATTAAAGATATCATCGAAGATATCATTAAGAGTCGTGTCGATGGGGTGGTTATCTATAACGATAAGCTACTTGTTGATTCCATGGCGCAACTTTCCAAATACAATATTCCAATTGTTGTGATTGGCAATAAGATTAAGGCGGAAAACGTTGGCTGTGTTTACGTTGACATTGAAAAGGCTGTTTATGAATTGTGTATGAAATATCTATCGGAAGGAAAGACACGCATTGGAATTATCGAAGATCGTAAGAATCATTATTCTTGTGATCAAATGGTACTTGGTGCAAAGAAAGCCTTTGCAAGTCATGGACTTGAATTTGATGGCTTCTTAAAGATTCCGGCTGAATCACGTACATCGTATTCCTTCTTGATGGATTATCTAAAGGATCATGAGTTTGATTTGATGATTGGTAACCGTGATTCCCAAGCAATGGCAATCTTAAATGCAGCTCGTGAAAACAACATCGTTGTACCGAATGACTTAGAAGTTGTTTGTGTCATTGATACAAAATACAACTCGATGGTTCGTCCAACGATTTCTAGTTTCGCAATTCCTTCCTATGACTTAGGTGCTGTATCGATGCGTCTTATGACTAAGATGTTACAAGACCAAAGTGAAATGGAACGTGAAATTGAATTGAGTTACTTATTCACACCACGTCAAACGACAAAAAATTAAGTTAACCATTCAAAGTAATTGTGATACACTTTAAAAGCAAAGATAGGAACAAGTAGGCTTTGTAAGTATGCATAGAGAGCACTCGGTTGGTGGAAGAGTGAGATAGTGCAAAGTACGAATACATCCTGGAGCTTTTTGTCTCAAAAGGCAAAACGTCATCCTGCGTTAAAGGAAATGAAGTGCATGGTGTTTTTCATCATGAACTAAGGTGGTACCGCGCGTAAAGCGTCCTTAGTCGATTAAGGGCGCTTTTTTCTATGGTCGCCCGTGAAAAGGAGAAAAGTATGGAATTTTTAGAAGAGTTGAAATGGCGAGGTCTTGTCAAAGACGTAACCGATGAAGAAGGTCTAAAAGAACGTTTTAAGACCAAGGTAACTGCCTACTGTGGAATCGATCCAACAGCCGATTCCTTACATATTGGGCATTTGCAACAAATCCTTTTGATGCAACGCTACCAAAAGGCAGGCCATAAGGTTATTGCGTTATGTGGTGGTGCAACGGGTACAATTGGTGATCCACGTCCAACAACGGAACGTAAACTGATTACCCTTGAAGAAGTTGCACATAACGTAGAATGCATTAAGGGTCAAGTTGGAAAGTTTGTTGACTTTACAGATCCAGAAAAGGGAATTCTTTTAAACAACATTGATTGGTTAGGAAAGCTTACGTTGCTTGAATTCTTACGTGATTATGGGAAGCATTTCAATATTGCCAATATGTGTGCAAAGGATACCATTGCAAAGCGTTTAGAATCTGGTATTTCCTTTACCGAATTCACATACACAATCTTGCAAGCTGCAGACTGGTTACACCTATACCAAAACTACAACTGTGAAATTCAATTCGGTGGTAGTGATCAATGGGGCAACTTAGTATCTGGTAGCGATTTGATTCGTAAGGTATGTGGTTCTGAAGCCAAGGTATTTGGTATTACTTCACCACTTATCACAAAGTCCGATGGATCAAAGTTTGGTAAGAGTGAAGGTGGAAATATTTGGTTAGATCCAAATAAGACAACAGCTTATGAGTTCTACCAATTCTGGGTAAATGTAAGTGATACAGAAATTGTTCATTTACTAAAGCGTCTATCCATGAAGACACCAGAAGAAATTATGGAACTTGAAAAGAGCGTGCAAGAAGAAGCACATCTACGTAAGGCACAAATTGCTTTAGCTGAAGAATTGACTTTGGTTGTACATGGTGAAGAAGGTCTCAATAAGGCAAAGCGTATTACAGAAACCCTCTTTAAAGGAAATATTATGGATCTTTCTGCAGATGAGATTCGTGAAGGTCTAAAGGGTGCTGTAAATACAGTTATTGAAGACAACACAAACATCCTAGACGCATTGGTTGCGGCGAATATTACAAAGTCAAAGGGTGAAGCACGTAAGTTGATTCAACAAGGTGCTGTAACGGTAAATGGTGAAAAGATTTCTGACATTGACTTCGCACTTACAAAAGAAGCTGCGATTGATCATGACTTTACAATTGTAAAGAAAGGAAAGAAGAAATACTTCTTGTTTAACTTTTAAACACACAACACGATGAGGCGATTGTCTCATCGTTTGTTTTTTCTGTATAAGCTGTGGTCTGTTATAATAGGTGAAAAGTTGTGAGGTAATCTATGAAGCGATTGGTTGGATTGTTAGGTATTTGTTTAAGTTTAGTGTTTGCAGGATGTGAATCAAAGGAGATTCAAGAAATGGAAAAGCTTGTTGTAAGTGTTCCAAGTACGGCAATATGTTACGTCGATGAAGAAGTACCACTACTTGTAAATGGCATGCCACAAAAAGACTTTGTGTACTATGTAAGTGATCCTAGCATTTTAGAAATTGATGAACAAGGAATCATGCATGGATTAAAAGAGGAAAGTGTTGAAGTTCTGGCTAGTTTTGATCATAACGAATACAAGAGTGAAGTATGTACAGTAAACGTCCTTCCAACAAACCCTTACATGCATGGATCGTATGGGAGTATTCAAAAGACATACTTCCAAGAGGACTATGACGTATTATCTCGTAATGAAGGAACACAAGTAGACCGTGTAACACTATGGCGGAAAGATGAAGGCTATAGTGAATATATTCTAACGATGCAAGAAGATTTAGATGGTTTAGAGTTACGTACATCATCGTTTGAAGATGTTGATGGAAATGTATTAAGTGCGACAATTCAACCAGAATTTATTTCCTATACAATGGCAAGTAAGACGGTAGGTCTAGCAAATGAAGATGGGGTATTAACACCGGATGTCATTTATGGCGCTACAATCGATGCGAAGAAAGATACCGTTTTGCCAATTTACAATACGATTCAAACGCATGAGGACGCTTTGCCGGGTGTTTATACTGGGTATGTCTATGTTTTAAAAGATGGGGCAGTATTAAAGCAATTTGCATTAGAGATTGAAGTGTTAGACCTTGTTCAACCAAGTGTGAAGGATGAGTCTTCGTTTTATTTAGAACTTTGGAATTACTTGATGCCAATAAGTCGCTATTATGAAATTGAATATATGTCTGATGAATACTTCGAAGTGTTAAAGAATCATTTAGAACCTTATGTAGAAAATGGTGGGAAATGTGTTACGGCTTGTATTTTAGAAGAGCCATGGGCACATCAGATTCATGATGATTGTCCAACACTTGTGAAATGGACAAAACAAATGGATGGATCCTTTGTGTTTGATTACAATGACTTTGATACCTATGCTAGCTTTGTGTTTGAAAACAACATTGCAAGTCGGATTGCATGTTATAGCTTAGTTCCAATTGCGAATATGTATTCGTATTACGATGAAGCAAGTGCGTCGAATGTACGCGTACAAGTGCTTGCTGGAAGTGATGAATGGAAGACTATGTGGTCGAGTTTCTTACAAGACTTTAGCAACCATTTAGAAGAAAAGGGTTGGTATGATGCAATCTATATTGCAATGGATGAACGAAGTCACGATGAGATGCAACAAGCCATTGATTTAGTACATTCGATACCGAATTCGAAAGGACAAACACTACAATTAGCTGGGGCGTTTAATCGCGTGATTGATGATATTTGGAAACAGATGGATCATGCCTGTGTGAATTTGCATTATGCCTTGCAATATGGAGAAGACAATTTTAAACAATTAGCAACGAAACGACGTGAAGAAGGAAAGTTAACTACGATTTATACATGTACGATGGATCGACCAAATCTTTATAATATGTACCATCCAAGTGAGGCGTATTGGACAATCTTGATGTGTGAGAAGATGGGCAGTGATGGCTATTTACGTTGGGCTTATGATGCTTGGGTAGAAGATCCATTGGCGGATGCGTCTTTTCGGACCTTTGAAACTGGGGATGTGCAAATGATTTATCCAGGGGGAGAAGATCGCATTCCGCGGATGTCACCACGTACTTGTCGGTTGTTTGAAGCGATTCGTGATATTGAAAAGCTTCGGTATTTACGAAACGAAATGGGTGAAGAAGTGGATGGATTACTTGCGTCAATCACCAATTATTATGGTCAACAAGATATGGATCCACTGGATGTTGAAATGGATGCTTTTAAGAAACAAATCATGGATCTATCAAAAGAGTATCTTGCAAAGAAGAACAGTTAGTATCAAGGCTTTAAAAAATGGAGTACTCTTGATATAATCCCATAGAGGTAATTATGCGAAAATTAATAGGAATGTTAGCAGTGGCAGCGATTTGCTTACAAGGTTGTAAGGCAAAGAATGAATTATCGGCTGTAGAAACAAAATACAAAGGGTATTATGAAGCGGTTGAAGATGTTGCGAAGGTGCAAGATGGGTCGCTTTATTATGATATGCGTTTTGAAATGACGCAGTTACAAGATGGTAGCTATCGCTATTACATCTTTATTGATCAACCACAATGTGGCATGTTTGATATTGTCGCAATGGCGGTTGAAAACGGGGTTAGTTATGAAAATGCGACAAAGATGGCTCCAAGTGTAGGCATCTTTGAAGACCATGTTTATAACATGATTCCAAACCAAGTCTATACGGACAAAGGGTATGTCGAAGGCATTGTGTTGAGTGGTGAAAGTGATAGCCCTGAGATTGATGTCAAAACATTGGTTGAATGGCATGATAAGACACGTGAGAATGATTATCGTGAATTTGGATCGTACCATCTTACCTTAGATGGGGCTACGTACAATGGCGAAAAGAAAGAAATCGTTCAAATCGTCGAAGAAAAAGTAGAAGAAGAAACCGTTGAAGAAGAATCGATCGATGAAGTCGAAACGGATGATGAAGAAGAAGTTGTGGAGTAGTTGAATGAGTGATTCGATTAAAAAAACAAAAAAATCATTCGTTGCCGGTAGCTTAGCGAGCTCAGCCGGCATCTTTATTTCAAAGGCGATTGGTTTATTTTATGTAATTCCCTTTGTCGCATTAGCGGGGGAAGCGAATAAGGCCTTTTATACGGTTGCGTATACGTATTATCGGGTGCTTTTACAAATCTGTTCCGCCGGGTTACCGTTTGCGGTAGCAGCGATTATTGCGAAGTATTCGGAAAAAGAAGACTATAAGACGGTTATGGTGGTTCGTAAGTTGTCGATGAGTATTTTAGCAACTTCAGGTCTTATTACGGCGTTCTTGTTTATTTGTTCGTCGAAGTTTTTAGCAACTTCAGCACTTGCAAATAAAGCACCGCAGGATGTCATTTACTTACGAAATACCTTTATTATTCTTTCGTTTGCGTTATTCTTAGTGCCTGTTCTGTATGCGTATCGAGGGTTTTACCAGGGATTAAAGTATTTGAAGCTATATGCACGTTCACAAATCATTGAGCAATTTGTGCGTGTTGGTAGCTTGTTGTTTTTAGGATGGCTAGCGGTTGAAGTATTGCACTTAGATCGGATCTTTGCGGTATATTCTGCCGTATTTGCGGCATCTCTTGGGGCATTGGTGGCGATTTTCTATTTCCGTGAATTTGATAAGCGTCATATTGGGCCAATTCAAAGAGCAGCACGGGCACAAACGACAGACCCAGTTCCTACAAAACAGTTATTGAAGGAATTGTTTGCCTTTGGGGTACCATTTTTACTTGGAGCGATTTTTGGGAATTCCCAACAATTAATCAATAACCAATTCTTTATTAAGATCAATACCGATCTTGGTATGGATTATGAACTTGCAAGAAACTTGCTTGGTATTATGGAATTGAACTGTGATAAGTTAACTTCGATTCCCCAGGTATTAGGGTTAGGATTCTCTTCGGGAATTGTTCCTTATATGACGGTTTCTTTGGAAGAAAGAAACTTCAAAGAGTTACGTAAGAACATTTATAAGTGTTTGGATACGGTGAACTTTATTGCCATTCCAGTTTGTGTTGGAATGTCTTGTTTAGCACGTCCGTTGTATTATGTGATGTATGGTAATGTGAATCTTACTTATGGGGCACATATGTTACGCTATTCAGCCTTCTTAGGGTTAATGACAACGTTAACACCAATGGTGAATTCGTTACTAATGACCTTGCATTTAAAGAAGGAAGCGATTGGCTACTTAGCGGTTGGCTTTACGGTGAAGGCGATTGCGATGTATCCGATGATTCAAACATTTGGATATACCGGTGCGATTACTTCGAGTATTTTATGTTCGGCAGTGATTTATTATCTATCACTTGCAAAGATTAAGAATAAGTACCATTGTGATTATTCAAAGGTATTTAAGCATACGCTTCGGATTGTTGTTGCATGTCTTGCGATGAATGGAAGCTTTGTAGTATTGCGTGTACTTGGTCTTTCCTTCAGTGAGACAAGCCGTTTGCTTGCAATTTTGATGCTTGCATTGTATACCGTTGTAGGTATGATTACATACTTTGTAGTCGCAAATGCAATGAAGTTACCAGAAGGAATCTTTGATATGCGTTTAAAAGATATGCTAAAGGCAGTGCTTGCGCGTAAGAAGAAGGCAGCTTAATATTACAAATAGTTAAGAAATGTCCATGCATCTATGTTGGTGCATGGATTACATTTTATATGGAGGTGGATGAAACAATGGAAAACATCGTGGTTGTTGATGATGATAAGGAAATTGCAGAGTTATTGCAAATTTACCTACGAAATGAGGGTTATGAATTGAAGGTTTTTCATTCTGGAACCGAAGCGCTGTGTTATTTATCCGAACATGACCCAGATCTTCTGTTATTAGATGTGATGATACCGGATATGGATGGATTTGAAATATTACGAAAAATTCGTAAAAGAAAATATTATCCAGTGATATTCATTAGTGCAAAAGATGATTCGTATGCGGTATTAGAAGGTCTAATGTCCGGAGGCGATGATTATATCAAGAAGCCGTTTAATCCATTAGAAGTACTTGCGCGTATTAAAGGGATGTTTCGTATGCGAAAAGCGTATGAATCGAAGAACAATGTATTTAAGTACAATGATATGTTAATTGATTACGGTAAACGTAAAGTCTATATCAATGAAGGTGGAATTGATTTGACGGAAACAGAGTATCGTATTTTGGAAGTTTTATCGAAAAATATCGGTAAGATTATCGAAACCGAAGAGTTATTTAAATTAGTGACAGGGGAATCTTATTACAATAAATCCTCTAATAGCATGGCGACTCACATCCGCAATATTCGTCTTAAATTGAATGATTCATTTGATGAACCAAAGTATATAAAAACAAAATGGGGGCGTGGATATGTCATCGAAGACCATTATTAAGAGATACTTGATCGGATTTGCATTATATGTTTTTGTCGGAATTATGTTGTTTTTACTTTTGAAAGATTCATTTATTGATTTCTTCATGAATATGTTTTTTACAAAAGGCAAAATCGTGAATGGAAATGTCCATATGATTGAGGGGCAGCTAGAAGTAGTTAAGCTCTTAAAGTTCATTGTAGTATTAATGATTCTCGTGTATTCCATTTCTTTTTTTGATATTGTTCGTGGGTTCCGCACATACAACGAAAAACAAGAGAAAGCAAAGTTGCTTGAGATCCAAAATAGAATTGTTTCATTGCTAAATCAAGATCCTGTAACAGAAGAGGTTGAATACCTAGAACTGGATAACATATTGAAAACACATATGTATCAGCAAATACTGCTAGAAGAAAAATTCAGTGAGAAAATGATGAATCTAAATCAATCAATGGCATTTTTAGCGCACGATTTAAGAACACCATTAACGTCTATCATTGGGTATTCTGATTTACTATTGCGTGAGAAAGAATTGAGTTGTTCAACTCGCTGTAAATACAGTGAAATTGTTCTTGCAAAGTCATATGAACTAGAATCGCTAATTGATCAATTCTTTGTGTATTCAAAAGCGCAGTTGCAGCTGGAACACTTAAATAAGATTGACTTTAATCTTTTTGAGTTTTTTGAACAAATTAAAGAAACTTTTTATCCTTACACTCTCGAAAATGGTATCGAAATAAAGACAAGTATTCCGGAAGAAGCAATGATACATGCGGATCCAGATGCTTTAGCACGTTGCTTTAATAACTTACTAAAAAATGCTGTGACGTATTCAAAGGCAAACGGGTTCATTAAGATTCACTATGAAGAGCAGGATGGAAAACATGTGTTTTATTTAGAAAACCAACTTCATGAAGGTGCAAATTTGAAAGAATCAGAACTATTTCAACCTTTTTATCGAGGAGACTACTCTAGAAAGAAAGAATCCAAAGGTGCAGGTCTTGGCTTAAATATTGTCAAATCGATTGTAGAAAAACACGGTGGTACAATAACGGCTACCGTACATAATGAAAGCATTTATTTCAAAATATCACTTCCAATGTGCTTTTAAAAATCAAGGAATCTTTATTTTTTATTCATTGAAACTTCAAGTTAAATAAAACTAACGATCTATAATCTAATTACATAAGAAATCAATCTTATGTGTTAGGAGGTTGTCATGAAGAGACAAAATTCAATAGTGGCAGGAGACTTAATGAAAGAAATTCAGGAGCAAGATTTAATGGCTCCAGTTGGTGGATATGGCGAAGGCAATCCACAACCTCTTTCAGGTGTTTCATGTGCTACAGCAATTACAGCTCTAAGTGCTTGGTCACACGATAAAATCACTCGCAAATTTGGATGTGGTGAAATGTTGACTGCGTCTGCTGAATGTTCATTCAGTGGTAATGCTTGCTAATTAGGGTGTTACGTTGAAACGCTAGAGAACTAATCTTTAGCGTTTTCAATTTATAAATGGGAGACGGTCAATGAATAATACAAAATTGAAATTTGGGGAACTTAAACTTGTGAAAACAGAAGATGATTTCGCGCAGAGTTTCAAATTTTGGGAATCTTTATTTCCAGAGCTGCAAGATTCAAGTGATAGTAACCTTTATGAACTAGATGAAACGTTTCATGATACAACGCTTCTAAACAGATTTCTAGAATCCGAAGAATATGAATTCTATACCAATGAACATACTTATGATTCAAATTATCTTATTTGGGTTGATGAAGTTATGGATAGCATGGATAAAGATTTACTTGGGTGGAAGAACTTTTACAAATTCATTGTTCTTTCCGCTTTAGAAGGGTATTACACGCAAATTTGCGAAAGTAAAGCTATTTTAAATGCGGAAGTGTTATTTAAGCAAACGATACAGCAAATGATCAGACATGTCTTTCTCATGTCTTATAGAGTACTAATTGCTGATACAAATGCGGGCCGTGAAACAGGTATTTTGAGTGGTGAAACGGAAACCGACCGCGCAGCTTATTATAAAAGTGTCTTATTAAAGGACGAAGGATACGTTTGTCGATTATGTAATAGATATCCTATATTAGTAAGACGGATGCTACAAAAACTTAATGTTATATCCGATTATATACTTGAGATTATAAACCATTACAGTGAGGATTGTTTGCTAATAGCAGAAACATTTAATCAAAACACTACCTTAGGCAAGATCACAAAGATTGATTTTGGGGCGGGTGATACACATAAAGGCGGTAAGACGGTTTCTATTGTTTATTGTGAGAATGGTAAGATCGTATATAAACCGCGTTGTCTAAAGATTGATCTGAACTTTAATGAATTCGTCAACATAATAAATAAGCAAATACCTGGTGATGTATTGCCAATAAAAACATATGCTGTAATTGATTGTGGAACCCACGGATGGACAGAATTTGTTTGTTTCAAGGAATGTTTGAATGAAGTAGAAGTGAAGAACTACTATGTTCGAATTGGTGAGCTTTTAGCAATTTGTTATTTGTTTGGTGCAACTGATTTACATGCTGAAAATATAATAGCGAACGGTGAACATCCGATGATAATCGATTTAGAAACGTTATTTTCTGGTGGGTTTATTGAAAAATCTATCATTCATGAATCAATAGGGAATTACATTGGAAATCAGATTCTTAATTCAGTGAAAGGGTCTGCTATCCTTCCTATAAAAATGAGAAATAAGAAATTTAACAAACAAGTAGATTTATCAGGACTTTCGAATGCCGAGGCGCAACTTTCTCCATTTAAATCGTACTTTGTGAAAAACGCAAATAGTGATCATGTCGAAATATTGAGGGACTTTGCTTATATGGAAAGTAGTGACAATATCGTTACTATGAATGGCGAAATGATGCAAGCAGAACATAATCTAAAAGAAATTATCGAAGGATTTGAAAAGATATATTACTACTTTATAAGCGATAAAGAATTAATTGTATATCTTTGTGAAACGCTTTTTGAAGGTGTTGAATATCGCGTAATTTTAAGAGATACGATGACGTATAGTCAATTACTAACCTCTTCGTATCATCCAGACTTGAATCAGTATACCTATGATACATATATGTTCTTTGAACGATTGTTTTTGAATACGGATGAATCTTATCGATGTATTTTAAAAGCAGAACATGCGGATTTAATGGTAGATGATGTTCCGTTCTTTACAGCAAAGTATGACGAGCGTGATTTAGTTGATTCCTTTGGTAATAGATATGAGGAATTCTTAAAACAATCAGCAAAAGAAAGAGTAGCTGAAAAAATTGACGCGATGGGTATAGGCGATTTAGCTGTTCAAAAGAAGTTAATTTATCAATCATTCTATGAGTCAAATGGCAATCTTTTAAATACGAGTTTTACGTATCAAAGCTTTAACAATAAAAAGCTAGATCGAACGAAAGTATTAGATTGTGTAGTTAAGCTAGCAGAAGAAATTTATAAAGTATCTATTCCGGCTAAGGTTGGGGAATCGATTCATCGTTCTTGGATAGGTTATGTACAAGTAGAACAAGGATTAAAGCAAACTTCACCTGTTGGACTAGGGGTTTATGATGGTAACGTTGGAATAGCGATATTATATTCATCTCTTTATAGAATCACAAAAAATGAGAAATACAGGCAAATTAGTTTAGAAATCCTTGCGCCTGTAGTGTCCTATTTACAAACGTTTGAGGTTGAAAGAGATGGCAGAAATGGATTTTATTCTGGATTCATGGGTACAATTGCAATTCTTCTAGAAAATGCAATTCTTTTAGAAGATGAAACTTTGAAAGAAGAGGTACATCTCGTTTTGAATCGCGTTCTAAATGAATCATGTAATACCGAGTATCAAGATATTATAGCTGGGAATGCTGGAGCGTTATTATCAGTTCTTAAGATTTCAAAACATATAGGTAATTTCAAGGCTCTAGATAACTATAAAAATGTTGTAATTGATAAGTTATTACGGGGATGCAAAGTGAATGATAAAAATTGTCAATTAGATCTTAATGGTTATACTGGATACGCGCATGGAACAGCAGGTGTATCACATTTACTATATGCAACGAGTAAAACCAACATAGAAACCTATGTTGAGGGGATGTTGCACTATGAACGAAGTTTATATAACTACGATTTGGGTAATTACGCGAAATCAAATACAGATTCTACTTGTCATATGAAGTGGTGTCACGGATTGCCAGGCATACTACTCAACCGAATTTCTCTTTTGAAACTTGGATATAAAGACGAAAGAATATTACGCGAAATAACAAACGGGGTAGATAAAGTAAAAGAAGGTGCGTTTGGCCATAATTCTTGTTTATGTCATGGTGACTTAGGGAACTTAATGATACTGTTCGAAGCAGCTAAGCTACAAAAGGATAATGGTTTTATGGATGAAGTGAAAATGCAAGTTGATCAAATTGCCGAAACAATGACTAAGCGCTTGATGGAAGAGCATTTCACAAATTCTGTTGGCGTTGGTTTAATGACAGGTTTATCGGGTGTTGGCTACGCGATGTTGTATATGGCATTTGATGAATACGAATTACCAAATGTACTGGGGATTTAGCAGGTATTTATTATGAATAAAATCATTGTGATTAATGGAAGTCCGAAGGGACATAATTCCATGACGAAGAAAATAATTAGTAAGGCCCTTAATTCGATAAGTAGTGATAAAGAAATAGAAACTACATTTATTGATTTAGCATCATTAAAAATCAATATGTGTATTGGTTGTTTGAAATGTTTCGAGAGTGGAAAGTGTAGTCATGATCTAAACGATGACATGCGGCAGATAAAAAGAGATATGTTAGGCGCAGATTTAATTATCTTTGCTTCACCAATTTATGCAGGTAACGTAACTGGAATAATGAAAACATTTCTAGACCGCCTTGCATATTGGATGCATTTAATGTGTCTTTGTGGGAAGCCAGTAGTGATCGTGACGAATTCATGTGGTAATGGAATTTACTTTATAGATATGTATCTTAGGTCTATGATTGCTTTTCTAGGTGGGAATCTTCTGAGAATGGAACATTTCACTATATATACGGAAGAAGAATTTAACGAGATAGTTACGAGTGAACAGTTTGAGGGTTTAGCTGCAGAAATAGTTCATGCAATTGAAAGCCCTGTTTTAGATTGCGAAACTAGAGCCTATGCTGATTTACAGATGGTATTTAAATCCATGCAAAAGAACATACGAGTTCACGAATCTAGCCAAATTTTTGAATTCATGTACTGGAAGAAGAATGGACTATTGGATATGGAAACGTTCCAAGATGTGTATGCGCATGCAAATAAAATTACCGAGAGCTTTATGGGAGAAATTTGATGATAAAAAATGGAATTGTGATGATTGGAGTCTCGAAGAATTATCGAGATAAGCATGTATTAAATAATGTGAATATAACAATTGAAAAAGGAAAAATTGTTGGTTTAGTTGGTCCAAATGGAGCTGGTAAAACAACACTTATGAGTATATTGCTAGGTTTTATTCAAACATTTTCAGGGGAAGTTTTAGTTGATGGAAAAAGTAGGTCTATGACAACATCGACCTTTGGTTGTTTGATTGAGGAGCCAAGCTTCTATCCTGAATTAACTGGGTATGAGAATTTAAAATACTTTTCAGCTTTTTTAGATAAAAAACGAAACAATAATATAAGTGAATTAATTACTTTACTTCACATGGAATCCTTTGTTCATAAAAAAGTGAAGTCATATTCCTTAGGCATGAAGCAGTTACTTGGTATTGCAATTGCTATGCTAGGGGAGCCCGATTACTTGATTCTGGATGAACCATTAAACGGTATTGACGCAAAAAAGATACCGGAAATTCGTGAAATTGTAAAACGTGTGGCAAAAGAGAAAAAGACGGGTATTTTGATATCTAGCCACTTACTATCCGAAATTGAAATGGTTTGCAATCGAGCTCTTATTCTGAATGAGGGTGAAGTAGTAAAAAATCTAACGTTATGTTTAGAGGCTAATGCGAATAAGAAATGTGATTACATAATCACTACTGATGAAGTTGATGATGTATTGCATTATTTGAAAGAAGGTTCATATGATGCAAGATTGTTGAATGGCAAATTGTTAGTAACAGTTGAAGACAATACGGTCGAAGACGTTTTACGAGATCTAATTTTATCCGGGTATCGTATTAAAGAGATTTCAAAATGGAAAGAGTCCTTAGAAGAAGAGTTCTTACAGGCTATAAAAGGTGATTTATGAAACATGTAATTTATTTAGAACTTAAAAAAGTTCGTGTTCCTTTGCTTGTTTTCATGTTGCTGTCGTACGTAGGAATGAATGTTGTTTGGAGCAGGGACCAATCTGTTTATACGCTGCAACTTTATAATCGCTTTTATTACATGTTTGCCCATGCTGGAATGGTCTTTTGCATTGCAAAGATCTACTTACAGGACTTTAAATTACGAACGATTCGGCAATTAAAAGTTTTGTCTTCAAGTGAACGTAAATTAAATAGGATTCGAATGTGTAACGCTATGGCAATTGGGTTTGTGTTTTTTGCGGGTTCATTTATTGTGATGACCCGATCTTTGCATATATTAAATAAGTTTACGTATGTATCTTTTAGTGCAAAGGATGCGTTTAGCGTATTAGGAATCTATTTGATTGTATCGGTGTTTATAGCTTTGTATGTGAACTTCATTGGATACCTATTTAAGGATGTCAAACTTGCTTATCAAGTAGCAGTATTACTTCCACTTATTAGCAACCAGTTGATACCACTAGCCGTACTAAGTGAATCAAGCATGAATAAAGTTACAAATCTTGTGATTCAAAATAGTCCGAGTGCAATACTATTCCGCCTAACGTCTAGCTGGGTGATTGGAATTCGGGAATTTTGCTTGCTTGGGTTGTGGGCGATTGTTCTCTATTGTTTACAGCAATGGCTTGAAAAGAAGCGTGATTTAAAGTGAGGTGTTGGTTATGGACTTTGCGATGAAAGAACTTAAGAGATTGGTTCGTTTGAATCATTTCATACTCATTGGTATATTCACCATTGTTGTATATGCTGGTTGCGTTTACTTTAATCAAGAGTTTTTGCTTAGTTACAAAAATCTTTTGCGTAATGTATTTTTGATTTTTTTGATCATTGTAAGTACTGCGATTGCAGTTGATGATTTGGAGTATAAGACATTTCGGATGGTTTACTTTGGTAAATATAACTTCAAAGAAGTGATTTTTTATAAAATTGTCGTTGGAAACCTAATCGCATCAATGATGGCTAGCTATATGAATTTAGTGGATTATTTGGTTTTGCGTCATGAATTGACAATGAATCAAATTATGCACGTTTGGTTGGAAAACTATGTAAGTTATTTTATTTGTGCAACGTGTTTAGTTTGTTTTGCAATATTGATTGGCTTTGTCGTTAAGAAATATCAAACAACGTTATTTCTCATGTTTGTATTATTTTTCGGAGTTGTCGCCCTTGCGCTTAGCTACGTAACACGCCTCGGTGGTGAAGGCGGAATGAATTTTCTGAAGTATTTACCTTTCTTAATTGTTCCGAATTTGTTGGTGAATGGAGTATTTGAATGGATTGATTTTATGGTTCTAAGTTTTTTCTCAATTGGTGTGTTTCTATTAATTACTATGAGAGGCTATAGGTGGTTTGAATGAAATATAGAAAAGTTCCATTTGTTGAACAATTGAATCAAAGTGAGTGTGGTATAACTTGCGTATGTATGCTTCTAAGATATTACGGTTATTATGCAACATTGAGCGAAGTGAGAGACTCGTTAGATACTGGCAGAGATGGTAGCTCGATATTTCAGTTGACTACGCTGTGTGAACAATTTCATTTAGAGGCACGTGTATTTCAGGGTGAAATGGAAGGTTTAGAGACATTAAAACTTCCATTGATTGTGTTTGTGAATCAAAATCATTATTGTGTGATTGAAAAAATCAAACATAATTCGGTGTATCTTGTTGATCCGGTAAATGGGTCTTCTAAAATGGAACTGGACCAATTTAAAGAAATCTATTCGAATTATGCAATCCAAGTAGATCCAATGCCGTCATTTCAGCAGAAAAAAAGAGAAAATAATTTTTTAAAAGATTTACGTTCATATGCAAAGGGTAAAGAACTTCTATTTGCTTATATACTCGTGATATCTATTTTGATTTACAGCCTATCATTGGCTATTCCAATCTTAATGCAGCAGTTGATTGATACTTCATTACAAAATACTTCGTATTTATTGTTGATAGGAGCGGTGCTCATAACAATTTTTTCGTATTTTCAAAACATACTTTTGATTCAGTACAGGTTGTACTTAGATTCTTCTATCTCTACTAGAATTGTTAAGAAATTACTTGATGTGTCATATCATTTTTTTGAAATACGCAGAAAGTCAGATTTAGTAATGACCATTAACAGTGGTTTTGTATTAAGAGATTTAGTTGCGCAACAACTAATGAGTGGAATTATTGACGTTGGTGCGATTCTATTTATGACTGTTTATATCTACCAACGATCTAGTATTATTTGTGCTATATGTGTTTGTTTATTCATTTTGAATGTTTCAATGCTTTGTTATATGCGACCTAAATTAGCTGAAGAAAGTCGCCAACTAATGAATACAAGAAGTGAATTAGAGGGGCAACAAGTAGAATTGATTTATTCTATCCTAGGAATAAAGATGGTTGGTGCTGAAGCGGATGTATTTGCATCTTGGGACGCGAAACAGGGGAAATACATTGCTAAACAAAAGGAAGTTGAACATCATAAGAATCGGTTGATGTTTTGTACCTTTATAATAACTAAGGTCTCACCTTTTGTTATTTTGGTTGTTGCATTCCGTTTGTATCTTAAAAACCAACTGACAATGGGAGCTGTTGTAGCATTTTATTCGTTATCGACCACCTTTTTCAATTTGGCTTCTTCGGTGTCGAATGTATACAGTAGCTATATGAATAGTGTAGTTTACTTAGAACGTATGAATGATATATTATCATTTGAATCTAGATCCTCGAATTGTTTCAAACGCAGTGTGAATCAATTAGACGGAGAGATTGAGTTAAAAGATGTGTGTTTTTCATATTCGAAACATTCAAAACAGGTGCTCAAAAATATTAACCTTAGGATTAAGCCTGGCCAAAAAGTTGCTATCGTTGGTTTATCCGGTTCTGGAAAATCGACGCTCGGGAAAGTGATGATGGGGTTATATAAGCCAAGTAGTGGTTGTGTCATGATTGATGGAGAAGATATTCAAACATATGAGAGTTCAAGTTTACATAAGTGTTTAGGAATTGTTCCTCAGGACTTAACCTTATTTAATAGAACCATAGCATATAATATTTCGATGAATCGCGAAGACGTGACGATGCGAGATATTGAGGAAGCGGCGAAAATCGCGAATATTCATCATGAAATTGAAAATATGCCATTGAAATATGATACATTCGTGACGGAAATGGGAATGAATTTGTCCGGAGGGCAAAGACAAAGGATTGCGATTGCTCGCGCTATTATTAATAAGCCTCAGATTATTATCCTTGATGAGGCGACTAGTTTCTTAGATCATTATAATGAAAGTCAAATTCAAACGTATTTTGAACGTAACCATTGTACACAGGTAATTATTGCCCATCGATTATCAACTGTAAAAGAAGCAGATTTTGTTGTCGTAATGAAAGATGGTACTATAATAGATATCGGAACCCATGAACAGTTACTGAATCATTCAAAAGAATATAAGAAAATCTATCAGTAATAGGTTTAGGTGGTTTGATAAAAATTATGAAGTTGTACAAGGAGATTTATGACAGTTATAACAATCAAACGAACATTACCAGAGATCTTAAGACATATTCAATCGATTCCAAATGAGTTGCGTCTTAATTTAAAGGGCGCAAGTGAAGAAGAGAAGATTGATGTGTTTGAAGAAATGAAGAATGCGTTGCGTTTTGATATTATGGATGTATGTTCGAAGAATTATGCAGTTGAACAAATGGATGCACAGCTTGTAGAGTTGGAACATGAAGTGAATCAAGAAATTGAAGAAGGCTTTGCGATGCTACAGAAGATGCATTTGTTTGAAGATGCAAAGCTTGAGGATATGCGTCGATCTTTCAAAAATGAAGAAGAAGCGTGTGCGTTTATCATCGAAGTAGCAAGTGAGTTTCTCTTTGATCTAGGTAGTAAGTTTTCGATTATGATGAATGAAAAGATCGAGAAGAAAAAGAGGTCTAAGAAGGAAGACATTGAAATGGTTCTAATGAATGAAGGCAATGGCTTAGACTTAGACGATGTGACTTCGCAAGTGATTCGTTTGGATGGCGATGATGATATGGTAGCTCAACTAAAAGGAGCACTTTCCAAAGAGGCGTTAGAAACCCTCGTTGGAACATTAGAATCGCATTTAAAACAGATGAAAGAAATCTTAAAAGAAGACGAAGAAGAAAGCTTGATTAAGTTATCGTAGAAAGTGTGAATGTTTGGAAACATTCGCTTTTTCTTTGCCTTGTTGTAGGTGGTTTTTATGGTATACTAGTCAAACCGGAAAGAAATAAGTAGAGGTTTTACATGAGACTAGATAAATATTTAGCTGACATGGGTGTTGGTACAAGAAGTGAAGTAAAGAAATTGATGAAAAAGGGATATGTGACAGTAAACGATGCGGTTATTAAAAATGGTGCCTTTCAGGTAGAACCAAATGTTGATATGGTCATCTTTAATGACATTCCTGTGTTTTATCAAGAATTTGTGTATTACATGATGCATAAGCCAGAGAATTATGTATCAAGCACAAGAGATGATTCCTTAACGGTATTAGACTTAATGATGGAACCATATAAGGGGTTATTCCCTTGTGGGCGTTTGGATAAAGACACAACAGGATTATTGTTAATTACGAATGATGGGCAATTAGCACATAAACTCTTGTCGCCAAATCACCATGTAGAAAAGGAATATCTGGTCCATAGTGATCATCCACTTACCAAAGAAGATATGGAATTATTTGAACGTGGTATGACGATTGATGGAAATGAAGAAGTAAAACCTGCGAAGATTATGGAAACGGGTGATTGTGAATACCATTTGATTATCAAAGAGGGAAAGTATCACCAAATCAAACGTATGTATCAAGCGGTTGGAAATGAAGTTGTGAAACTAAAACGACTACGTATGAAAAACCTGGTACTCGATGAAACGTTAGCACCAGGTGAATATCGTGCATTAAGCAAAGAAGAGCTTGATGCGCTTAAAGAATTTGGTTGTTAAGAGATGTTGGAATGGTTAAGACATTGCTAGAAGCATAGTCTTCTAAACATGTAATGACTTGATTGGTTAATGCTGTAGGTGTAGAGGAGCCGCTTGTGACTGCGATTCGCTTTGCACCTTTTAACATGTCTTCTTGTAAACATTGCACATCATCAATCAAGTAACATCTATGAATATTGGCCATTTTGCCAATTTCTTTGAGTTGGTTGGAATTGTTCGAATGGGGATCTCCGACAACGATTAAGACATCGACATCTTTTAAGTTTAAAACTGCCATTTGCCGAATGGTTGTCGCATTGCAAATTTCTGGTGCAGTCTTGGCGTTTGGATAGGCTTTGATGCAAGCGTCAATCAAAGACTTTGTGTCTAATAGAGAAAGGGTTGTTTGACAAGTGATTAAGATATTTTCTAAAGAAGGTAAGTGTTTTAAATCTTCTTCTTTGGAAATTAAGTGCACCCGGTTGCTTAACCCAACTACACCTTCGGCTTCAGGGTGGTGTGGTTTTCCGATGTATAAAACATCGCCATTGCATACGTGTTTGCGTACGAGGTCATGCGTTTTTGAGACGTCTTTACATGTTGCATCGACGATTGTTAAGCCTTTTTCTTTTGCTTTTTGATACACGGTATCGGAGACTCCATGAGCTGTGAAGATAACAATGCCTTCTTCGATTTCATCTAAGAGTTCTAAGCGGGTTTTGCCTTTGGCTTCTAAGGTATGAATGCCAAGGTCCTTACATGCTTGTACAACATGCTTGTTATGAACGATCATACCAAGCATTGAAACACGTGTATTTGGGTTTTCTTTCACAGTCTTTTGGGCAGTCATGATGGCTTTTACAACTCCTTGACAATAACCGCGAGGGGATACGCTAATGATTTCCATTTTCTAAATTCCTTTCCAACTACACAATTTCTAAGTATAATCATTGTACAGTCAATAATCTTATTATAGTGATTTTTGCCAGCAATCCAAACATTTCTGCTGGTTTTGATCCAGTAGATAGCATTTGAATGTTTGTATTTGAAAGGAGGCAAGCCATATTTTATATGGCATGTTACGTATGAAAAGATTTGAAGATTTTAATTTAAAACCAACAACCATGGAGTTTTTAAAACGAAATGGATTTGAAACACCAACCCCAATCCAAGAAGAGATTATCCCAACTGCATTAAGAGGGAAAGATGTCATTGGATTGTCCAAAACAGGTACGGGGAAAACCCATGCCTTCTTAGTTCCAATTATGGAAAAGGTAGATTCCTCCTTAGAACGTGTGCAGGCGGTGATTACAGCACCTACAAGAGAGCTTGCAAATCAGATTTATGACAAGGCAAAAGTCATGCAAGAAATTGATCCGAATTTGATTGTACGTTTGTATGTCGGTGGTACAGATCGTGATAAAGCGATTGATAAATTATCGGAAACACAACCACATATTGTTATTGGTACACCAGGTCGTATTAAGGACTTGTTCTTAGAGGCAAGTGCATTGCGTTTAGACTTAGCGGATACCTTTGTCATTGACGAAGCGGATATGACCTTAGAATTTGGATTCTTAGATGATATCGATGCCTTTGCAGGACGTATGGGCGATGATTTACAAATGATGGCCTTTTCAGCGACGATGCCGGAACAATTAAAGCCATTTATTAATAAGTATATGCATCATCCACTCACAACACGTATTGGAAGTGAAGAACGCTTTAATCCAAACATCCGTCATATTTTAGTTCCTTGTCATCACCATAGTTATGAAAAGACGATTCTAAATATGTTGGGTGGATTCCAACCATATGTTTGCTTGATCTTTGCCAATACTCGTGAAACAGCAGCTTCGATTGCTGAGGCATTGCGTAAGGATGGAAAGAATGTGTCGGAGTTACACGGTGGTCTTGAAAGCCGTAAGCGTAAACAAGCGATGAAGGAAATCGCACTTGGAATTAATCAATATGTTGTATGTTCTGACTTAGCAGCACGTGGAATTGACTTAGACAGTGTGACACATGTTATTTCCTGTGGCTTCCCACAAGATTTGGAATATTACATTCACCGTGCCGGTCGTTCTGGTCGTGGTGGTAGTGATGGTGTATGTTATGCCCTATACAAAGACGATGACTATCGTTCCATTCGGTCCCTACAACGTACGGGAATTCAATTTGAACACAAGCGCTTTAAGAATGGCGAATGGGTAAGCCTACGTCCATTTGGAGCGAAAGCACAAGCAAGTGATCCAGAAATGGATAAAGAAATTTCCAAGCTAAACACAAAGAAAAAGACCAAGGTAAAACCTGGTTATAAGAAAAAGCGTCAAAAGGAAATTGAACGTCTAAAACAAAAGAAGAAACGTGAATTCATTCGTTCAAAGATCAAAGAAGAAAAGAAAGCACGTTATAAAGAGGCAGCTCGTAAGAAGAAAAACGGTGAGTGGATCTAATGTTACTGGGATGTCACGTAGGTATGAAAGCACCGAAGTACTTAGTAGGGAGTGTCGAAGAGGCACTATCTTACGGTGCAAATGCCTTAATGGTGTATACAGGTGCACCACAGAATACAAGAAGATCACCAATTGAAAAGCTACAAGTCGAAAAAGCACAGGCACTTATGATGGAACATGGAATTCCAATGGAACGTATGATTGTCCATGCGCCTTACTTAATCAATCTTGCAAATGCCGCAAAGAAAGAAGTCTCTGACTTAGCGACAAGCTTTTTAGAATCGGAAGTACAAAGAACACATGAAATTGGCGCAAAGTATATCGTTGTCCATCCTGGTTCTTTTACAACAACCGATTTAGATACCGGATTGAATCAAGTCATTGCCCAATTAAATTCGTTAAAAGACATTCCCGATGGCATTATGATTCTTTTAGAAACGATGGCAGGTAAGGGAAGTGAAGTAGGTTATGACTTTGCCCAATTAGCCTATATCATTGACCATTTAGACTTAAAGGAACACTTTGGTGTTTGTTTAGATACCTGTCATATCAACGATGCAGGTTATGATTTAAATGACTTTGATGTCATCTTAGACGAGTTTGATCAAACCGTAGGACTTGATCGTTTGCGTGTTGTTCATTTGAATGATTCGAAAAATGAAAAAGGTGCTCGTAAAGATCGTCATGCCAATATTGGACTTGGTACGATTGGCTTTGAAGCCTTGTACAATGTTGCAAGTAATCCACGTATCGAACATGTTGTAAAGATCTTAGAAACACCATATATCAATAAAAAAGCTCCATATGCAATTGAGATTGATATGTTACAAAACAAGCAATTCGATTCATCACGCTTGCTTGCATTAGAACAGTAAAAAGAGTCGCTAGGACTCTTTTTCAGTTTCGGATGTAATAAACTTTTGAATTTCTTCTTTTAAGGCTTCTACAAGTTTGTCTTGTGGTACTTGTCTTATAACTTTACCGTGCTTAAATAAGATACCAGAATCCTTTGATCCAGCAATCCCAATATCCGCACGTGCAGCTTCTTGCATACCGTTAACAGGACAACCCATAACGGCAACAGTGATATCGGATTGAATCGTTGCAAGATAATCTTCCATTTCCTTCACAATTGGTAACATATCGTATTGAATACGCCCACAAGTAGGACAGGAGATTAAGTCAGGGACATTTTTGACTAAATCAAAGGCTTTTAGCAATTGCTTGGCAATGATCATTTCATCTTGCGGAGGACCAGATACCGATACACGGATGGTATCTCCTAAGCCTTGGTGTAGTAAAACGCCTAAGGCAGCGGATGATTTGACTGCTGATTCCGCAAAGCCTCCAGCTTCCGTTACACCAAGATGTAATGGGTAAGAAAAGACTTCGGCAGCCTTTGTATAAGCATCAATGGTCAATGCGACATTGGATGACTTAAAGGATAGACAAATGTCATAGAAGTCTAAGTCTTCTAAGATTTGTACATGACGTTTGGCAGATTCTACCATGGCTTCTGCGCATGGTTCGCCATATTTTTCGAGTAAGTTTTTTTCTAAGCTACCGGAATTGATTCCAATACGAATCGGGATCTTTTTTTCTTTGCAAGCTTTTACAACAGCTTCGGTATGTTCTTTTGATCCAATATTTCCTGGGTTGATGCGAATGGCATCGACACCAGCTTCAATCGCTTCTAAAGCGAGTAAATAGTTAAAGTGAATGTCTGCTACAAGAGGGACATGAATGTGCTTTTTCAATTCTTTGATGGCTCTTGCGTCTTCTTGGTCTAATACGGCAATACGGACGATTTCACAGCCTTTTTCTTCTAATTCATTGATTTGCGCAGCACTACGCTCGATATCTTTTGCTGGTACGTTTGTCATGGATTGTAAAACACATTTGTTTTGCCCACCAACTTGGACGTTACCAACATAAATCGGTCTTGTTTCTATACGTTTCATAAAAATCCTCCAAGGTTTATTATACACGTTTTAAATGGAAGAGAAAGAAAACGAGAGGAAATGGCAAGGATCTAGGAAAATATTTTATTTGAAATTGGAATTGAGTATGTTATACTTTTCATGCATTAATAACAGGAGGTAATGAACATGGCAAGAGAAAATATCACCCTAAAGTGCACAGAATGTGGTGAAGAAAACTATATCAGCACACGTAACAAGCGTACACATACTGAAAAGTTCGAAGTAAACAAGTACTGCTCACGTTGCAATAAAATGACTCATCATAAGGAGAAAAAATAACCTCAGGGTTATTTTTTGTTTAAACGCTTATGAAGTTAGACATTTTACCAATTGGCTTGTATGGAGAAAACACCTATGTCTTACATAAAAATGGACATGTGTTGTTTATTGACCCAGGAAGGTTTGCCAAAGAAATCATTCGCTATGTGAAAAAGGATGAGGTTGTCGATGGGATTGTTTTAACCCATGGACATGAAGATCATACTGGAGCGGTGGATGATTTAGCGGAGCACTATGGTTGTAAGGTGTATATGCATCCAAATGATTTGATCTTAACGGACGCTTCAAAGGGTGTAAAAAAGCGTGGCTATGAAGCACCGATCTATGCACCGATTGAACCATTGGTGGATGGGCAAATGAAGATTGGTAGCTTCCATCTTACCATCTATGAAACACCAGGGCATACCCGTGGATCTTGTTTGATTCAATACAAACAGTCCTTATTTACGGGGGATACCTTATTCCAAAATTCGATTGGAAGAACGGATTTATTTACTGGCGATATGATGCAGATGATGCAAACATTAGTCTTTATTAAATCACTTCCAAATGAGCTTGTCGTATATCCAGGACATGGTCCAGCAAGTACGATCGCGAAAGAAAAACGAATGAATCCATACTTAAATGCGTAAAGATCGTACCTAGAAAAGATACGATCTTTTTTATTGGATATTGCGAATGACGGTATAGTCAATGACTTGGTTCTCTTTGTATTCAATCATGAGTGTTTCTACAACTGGTTCACTCAAATACACAAGGAGCTTTTCTTCTTGTACACGAAGATCAAAGGCGTAGGTATTGTAGGTAACACTTGCGTCTTCTAAATCGTTATTTGCTAAGTGATTTTTCACATAAGAAATCACAGCCGTTTCTGCTTGTAAGTAGGGATGAAGCTTTTGTGTTTGTTCATAGGTTTGCATTTGTGTCTTTAAATTGATTAATAAAATGCTTGTCGCAGTGATTACAAATAGGAAGATACATAGAAAGTAAGTTGACACAAAGCCTTTACGGTTGATAGGTAAGTACGGCTTCATAGGTTTCATCCTTTCGTTGGTATTGCAGGTATAAAACATGATTGGCTTCATAGAAATACACATCGTCAATGTCTAACAAATAGATTTGTGTACCTGGTTTTAAAATCAGCTTTTGATTGCATAAGACAAGATCACATTCCTTTTCATGATAGGTAAATGTGATGTGGTCATTCAAACATGCAACATCCTCAGCCAGTAATAACGTTCTTCGTAATTGATTCAAAGAGACTTCATCTTGGATATCTTGGTGGATTTCAAAGGAGTGTTGTAATAGGTTTAACATCGCTACGGTTGAGGGAATAAGGATGGCAACGATGCTAAGAGCGATTAAGACTTCCGCTAGGACAAAGGCTGCTGTTTGTTTCGTCTTCGTTTTCATCTGTTTCTTCTTGTTTTTCTTGATAGGGCATAATCTCTTGTAAAAACGTGGCATAGTCTTCATTGGCTTGTATTGTTTGGTCTTTAAGGGAATCGTAAAAGGTTTCATATTGCATATACGTAAGTAAAATAAGATATGCAGAAATACTTACAAGGAAGATCGCGAGAATGCAAGAGACTAAGACAAAGCCTTTATTCTTGTTGAATGATGACACCTGGACCAAGTTGGATGGTGTAGGCGTTTTGATTGAAATAGATCGTTTGTGCTTTATTGACATTGCCTTTGTCATTGAAATAGATGTCCTTTTCAAATGGGGTTGTTTTTCCTTCAAGCATGGCCTTTGCTTTTGTTTGTAAGTAGGCATCGTGGAAGGTGTAGTAGTCTTCTTTAAATTCATATTGATTGGATAGCGTTATGGTTGTTAGGATCGTTACAATCAGTAGTGCAATGAGAAGTTCAAGCATACAAGAGCCCTTATGGGATGTAAGCTTGGCCATTGGATATTTGAATTTGGGTTCCATCACTGAGTTGAACTTGTTCTTCCTTGAGTAAGTCATCTTGAATGAGTTGAGAGACATCGATGGCATCATCGTTGTGTTTAAGACGATATTGAACGATGGCCGCATCGACGACTTTGCACTTTGCTTGATCTGCTTTGTTGTTTACGATACCAAGTGTCGTTTGGATGTTTGGAACGGATAGTAAAAATAGAATAGAGACAATGGTCACGACAATGATCATTTCTAAAAGGGTAAACCCTTTGTTGTTTTGTTGTTTGATGGGAATCAATCCTTTCTATTAGATTTGGTTTATTACTTGCATTGGCATCATTAAGACTTGATAAATGAGTATGATCATAGCACCAATCATGCCATAACAAACTAGTTGCATGGTTTTGGTGATGCGGTTGATTTTTAGATAGAGAAATTCTTTTGTGGTTTGCATGTAGGATGTAAGCATTTCATTTACATCCGTTGCATACATAGCGATTTTAAAGAATTTCATAAGGGTTGGATCAAGGTATGCAGATGTTAAGCTTTCTTGGAAGTTCACTCCTTTTTGTAAGGCTTTTTCCATCGTTGATGCGATTAGTTGCATGATGGGTTGTTTGTCTAAGCTTTTTAAAACTTCAATCGTTTGTTTGGTCGATAGGTTTTGGTTTAAACAAAGCGAAAAGTATTGCACGTACACCATCGAGACGTATTTTACTAAGATGCAGTTTGGGAAGTGGGTTTGCAAAAACGTGTAGCTTTTTTGTTGGATTGTTTTGTCTTTTAGTAATTGCAGATAGATTAGAAAGCTTAGAAATAGAATGCATAGGGTTGTGTAGAAGAATTTGATGTTTGAGCGTAAGGTGTTATAGGATGTTGTGTTTAAGTCAAAGGTTTCCATCATTCTTAGTAACGTAGGAAAACAAAGTTCATTGAAAATCATCATGCCAACAAGCGTTAAGAAGAATAGTAGAAGGGGATACATGAGCTTCTTGTCGATTTGTTTTTTGAGTTTGTTTTTGCTTGTTTGAACATCTATGGAAAGGCTTAAACAGTCTTGGAAGGAAAGAATTTTACCAAAGCTATAGATCAAAGGTTTGTATTCTTTACTGACTACTTCATCAAAGAAGGAAACTGGCAAATACCCAGATTGAAGCTTTTTTTGAATAAACTGAAAGGAAGACGAGTTTGACGCATCTTCTAATAAAAGCAATGCGTCTTGGAGGGTTAAGCCATGTTTGAGTAGGGTGTTGATTCCTTGTAGGTCAACTTCCGTAAGTAAAGTCTTCTTCGAGTTGTGTTTCTTCCAAGGTATGGGTTTGGATGCCTTGTTGAATCTTTTGTTGTAAAGTGACAAAGTTCTTGGATGTTCGATGGTTTTCAAAGTAGTATTGCACCTCGCTTTCGTTCATGATTTCATAGACACCCATACGGCCGTGGTCTTTTGTGGCTAGAAGGCGTTGGGTGCTAATGCCTTTGAGTACTGCCTGTAACATGGTTTCTTGAATGCCAAGATCTTCAAGACGGTGAATTGTATTAACACAGCTTGACGCATGGATACTTGTTACAACTAAATGGCCCGTTAGTGCGCAACGTAAAGCGATTTCTGCTTGTTTACTGTCGCGTATTTCACCAATCATAATGATATCGGGGTCATGGCGCATGAGTTGCTTTAAGCCTTGATCAAAGGTTAATGGACCATGTTCATTGACCGATAGTTGAACGAAGTGATTCGAATACACTTCGACTGGGTCTTCTAGGGTGAACACTTTTTTTCCTTGTACGGCATTTAGAATGGTATAAAGGGAAGTCGTTTTCCCTGAGCCTGTAACACCGGAAAAAATGAAGAGTCCATTGCGATGTATTGTGATGGTTTTTAAGTAGTGGATGCTTGCTTGATCGTAGGTTAAATCATCAATTTCTAACGATGTGTTTTGATTTAAGATCCGTAAGACACCACTTGTTAAAGAAACACTTGCTAACACAGCAAAGCGTAAGGCAAGTCGTTTGCCATTGACCGTTACGTCAAACCGGCCGGTTTGCGGTTTGAAGGCGTTTGATAAGTCAAGGTTTGCCCGATACAAAAGGTAGTTGAAAAAAGATTGGTCGGCTTCAAAGTTGCGTAGTTTTAAAATGACACCGTCTATTCGCATTTCGGCACTGACGCTATGATCTTGGTACATATTGAAATGGATGTCAGAGACGTTGTACTTCAAAGCAATCTTTAAACAATCGACAAGACGTTGTTCCATGAATCCTCCTTCACTTACTTCATTCGTAAGAAATTCGAATCATTGCAAAAGATTTTGATTCTTTTGGAAGTTTCTTCCTTTACGATGATTTTGTAGTTGGTGATTTTTTTCTATGAATATGCGGTTAGTAGTTGGAAAAAACTTGTAATTATGGTATTCTTTACAAGCGAATCAGTGTTGGTTTTGAAGAAAAACTGGACTGGTTGTATCAAAAGAAAATGGCAAGGAAACTGCTTTTTCTCAACTATAAGGGTTGTCTTATGCTTGAGTAAATGCAGTTTCAAACCGTAAGAGAAAGGTGATTTGAAATGATTTTAGTAAGCGAATTAAAACCAGGAACAACATTTGAATACGAAGGTAATATCTACCAATGCTTAAATGTTGACCGCAACAAAACTGCAATGCGTCAGATGATTATGAAGGTTAAGACAAAGGATCTTCGTACAGGAACAGTTAACGAATTAACATTCACAGGTGGAGGAAAGGTTGAACAAGCGCACATCGACAAGCGTGAAATGCAATACCTTTACGATGCTGGTGAAGCTCTATGTTTCATGGACTTAAACACATATGAACAAATCGAAATTGCAAAGGAACGTCTAACTTGGGAAATGCAATTCATGAAGGAAAATGACATGGTTATGATCTCTGTTTATAATGGAACAGAAATCCTAGGTGTTATTCTTCCAGATAAGGTAGACCTAAAGATCGTTGAATGTGAACCAGCTGTAAAGGGTGACACAGCAACAAATGCAACTAAGAACGCTGTTGTTGAAACAGGTCTTGCAATTCGTGTACCTCTATTCATCAAGAATGGTGAAATGGTTACGATTTCAACTGCTGACGGAAAATATTCCGGACGTGCTTAAAAAGTCAATGTGCTGCAAAGCACATTTTCTTATAGAAAAGGGGTAGAATCTATGTCGCAAAACAAGACAGAAAGTATGAAAAATACCAATATGTATAGCGATTCTTGTTGTCAAACAAGTGATGAAGCTATTAGATTCTTAAGCCATACGCCATCACCTTTAAAGATGAAGCGGGCATTCTTCTTACAAGAATGTGATGCCTTACACATCGAACGTCGTATGGTACGGGGGAACCGATATAACAATCGTGATCTTCTGATTAAGCGCTATAAGAAGAACACATTCCTTGATGAAGTTGTCGAAGAAACACTTGATGTGAATGTGCCAACATTTATTTCCGAAGAACGGCCACTTGAAAAAACAGTGAAGTTAGATGTCATTGTCGATGAGGAAGAAAATGAGGAAGAGGAAGAAATCTTATTAGATACCTTCAAGCTTCGTTTCTCATCGCCATTTAAGGCAATGGATCTAGCGTTATTGCAAGATGTCAAACATATGAAGGTGTATGTGCAACGCTACTACCGCAAGTATGCAATCTCGGCGCTTGTGTTTAGTTTAGCGATTGCGAACCAGTTAAACCAAAATCCCTTTGGGTTTGCACGGATGACATTCTCACAAGGTTCTTGGTTGTGGTTACGAATTGCCTTACTTGGAACGTTATCCGAGTTATTGATGATTGTCTTAGTTTCATTAAGTAATAAGGCAATGAACTACAAACGGTCGATCGTTGTGCAATCTTGTAGTTGTGCGACTTCGTGTATTGCCTTAACAGCAGCGAATTTCTCGATGTTTTATTCGCCAACGATTTGGTTGTTCCTATTTAGTTTAGCAATCATTTATGGGGCAATGGCAAGATTGATTGCCTTAAAGAAAGCCTATCGTTTAAGTGATGAACAAGGCGTAAAAGCTGTCTTACTTTCCTATGTCTATGTCTTCTTACTCTTTACCTTATGGTATGGACTTGTTGGACAAGACATTTCAAGAATCATTCATTGTTTTATTAAGTATTAAAGGACTTGGTGGTTTTACCACTAGGTCTTTTTGATTGAGGAATTTGTCAATTGCGTTATAATGTACTAGATAAAACTCAGGGCAAGGTGTAATTCCTGACCGGCGGTATACCCCGCGAAACGAGAAATCGTTTGATTCGGTTTGATTCCGAAGGCGACAGTTATAGTCTGGATGGAAGAGTCGTATTGTAAATGACCCGAGGTTTTTATCGTGAAGCCTCTTTTTTATTGGCTTAGAAAGGGTTTTTTATGAAAACAAAATCAATTACTAAAATTGCGGTATTAGGAGCCATTGCCTTTATTTTAATGTTGCTAGACTTCCCAGTACCATTTGCACCACCATTCTATCGTTTAGACTTTTCAGAAGTCGTTGTATTAGTGGGTGGCTTTGCCTTAGGTCCTTTTGCGGCGATTGTTATTGAAGCGTTAAAGATTGTATTAAATCTCATGTTCCATGGATCAATTACAGCAGGGGTTGGCGAGTTTGCAAACTTTCTAATTGGCATTAGCTTTGTTGTACCGGCATCGATTGTCTATCAAAAAAACAAAACAAGAGCGCAGGCAAAACGAGGACTATGGATTGGTGGTCTTTCAATGGTTGTAGTAGGACTAATTCTGAATTATTTTGTTCTGCTACCAGCTTATAGTTACTTTTTAAAGATGCCAATGGATGTCATTCTCTCCATGGGAAAAGCGATTGTACCAATCATTGATTCAAAGCTTACCTTCGTGATTCTTGCGACAACGCCATTCAATCTAGTTAAAGCGATCATTATTTCGGTTGTGACAGTCCATCTTTACAAGCATGTTTCACCATTATTACACAAATAAACGAAGAAAAGACACAACAAGCGGCCATTATTGGTCGCTTGTTATGGTATAATAGCTAAGAAATACGGGGAGTAAGAAGATGAGCAAATATTCACGTACAAGAAAATATGAAGATTTAAGAAATCGTTTAGAACATGAAGTAGAGCAAGATTTACAAACCAATGATCTCGCTCATTTTGAACAACGTTTAAATAACATTAATGCACGTAACTTTGAAGCACCACAACCAACAAAAACGGCGGAAGAACATGATCCAATTCATTCAAGACGCAACCAAGGTTTTGAAACAAAGGAAATGAAGCCAATTGAACCAAAGGTTGAACAAGCCTTTGAGCCTGCTTACATTCAAACAGCACGCAAAAACAATGAGAACTACAATACGGCTGTCTTCCAGAATGATTACCTCAATGAATATATCAATGAAGTAAAACGCTATAATATCGACCAAGGAAATGCTTTCTCACAAAATACAGAAGTCAATATTCTTCGTTCCTTGCGTGGCGATCAAGTAGAGAAGGTTGAAAAGCCATATCCAAATGAACCGGTGGAAGATTTGATTGCGGCTACGCTAATCAAAGATGCAAACACCATCAACAATCTTAAGAAACAAGAAGAGGCTTACTATGAAGAAGAGCCTGTTGTGGAAGAAGAAATCGAGCAAACAGCGGATATTCCATTCTTCAATTCCAAGCGTTCGGATGATTTGTTCAACGACTTTATGGGGTTGAATGAAGAAAGCACAACTGGATCACTTCGTAGCAAGGAAGATATTGCAAAAGAAGTACAATCGTTGATTGCTGGAAATCCAATGGAAGACACAAGACCTTCTAGCTTATTGGAAGATAGTGATTATGATTCGTATACGATGGATGATCGTACAACGAATCAAAGATTGTTAAATGAAACAACGCAAATGCGTGCACAATTAGATGACTATGAAGATAATCTTATGGAAGTAAACGATAAGATGAATCATCAAAACAAAGTGATGAACACGGTTTTAATTGTGTTAATCATTGCCTTGACGATTGTGTTAGGGGTTGTTGTATATTGGGTATTAAAGTCTAAGGGGTTATTTTAATGGGAAGAATTAATATTGCGATTGATGGGCCAAGTGCTGCTGGTAAAAGTACAATCGCGAAAATGTTAGGAAGTCGTCTGAATTACATTCATTTGGATTCTGGCGCAATGTATCGATGCACTGCTTATAAAGCAGATCAAATGGGCCTCGATATTGAAGATGAAGCGGCAATTTGCAAGATGCTAGAAGACACAAGCATTGTCTTAACAGAAAACGGGGATGTGATTTTAGATGGAACATGTGTTTCCAAAGAAATTCGTACCGATGCCATCTCACAGCTTGCTAGCCGTGTTTCAAAATTAGAAAAAGTACGTGCTGACTTAGTCGCAAGACAAATGGAAATGGCCAAAGACAAAGGCTTCATTATGGATGGACGCGACATTGGAACAGTTGTGTTAAAGGATGCGGAAGTTAAGGTATTCTTAACAGCGACTGCAAGAGCGCGGGCAATGCGTCGTTTAAAACAAAACAACGACCAACAGATTGCGACATCTGATTTAGAAACAATAGAAAAAGAAATTGAAGAACGTGATTACCGCGATACACATCGTGCAGCTTCACCATTAAAGAAAGCAGACGATGCGGTTGAAATTGATAGTTCAAATCTATGTGCCGAAGAAGTATTAGATGCGATCTATGCACTCGTTCTTGAAAAGATCCAAAAGGAGGATTTTTGATGAATAAAGGTGTAATTGCCATCGTTGGCCGTCCGAATGTCGGAAAGTCAACGATTTTTAACCGTATGGTAGGCGAGAGAATCTCCATTGTAGAAAATGTACCAGGTGTAACACGTGACCGTATTTACGCTACAGCAAACTGGTTAGGAAATGATTTTTCTTTGATTGATACGGGAGGAATCCAATTAGCGGATCAACCATACCAAGAAGAAATTCGTGCCCAAGTTTCGATTGCGATTGATGAAGCGGATGTCATTGTGCTTGTTGTAAGTGGACAGGGTGGATTGAACGATGATGATCAATACATTGCCAATATGCTACACAAGACATCAAAACCAGTTGTCGTTGCGGTAAATAAGATTGATGATACAACCCATATTGCGGAAATCTATGAATTCTATACCCTTGGATTAGGTGATCCAATTGCGGTATCTGGTATTCATGGTACAGGTGTTGGTGACTTATTAGACACCTGTATTGGCTTGTTCCCAGAAGACAATGAAAAAGAAGAATTTGAAGGGACTAAGATTGCTGTAATTGGGGAACCAAATGTCGGAAAGTCTTCTTTGACAAATGCGATTTTAAAGCAGAATCGTGCCATTGTCGCAAACGAAGAAGGAACGACGAGGGATGCGGTGGACACACCATTTGAATACGAAGGAAAGCCATATGTCATTATTGATACAGCCGGAATTCGTAAGCGTGGTAAGATCTACGAAAACATCGAAAAGTATTCTGTACTTCGGGCGATGGAAGCCATTGAACGTTGTGATGTTGCATTATTCTTAATCGATGCAGAAACAGGGATTCGTGAACAAGACAAACACGTTGCAGGATTTGCTCATGAAGCAGGAAAGCCAGTTGTCATTGTTGTAAATAAATGGGATGCCGTTGAAAAGGATACCCATACAATGAATGCCTTTACGGAGAAGGTTCGTAGTGAGTTCCAATACTTAAGCTATGCACCAATCATCTTTGTGTCTGCGAAAACTGGACAACGTGTTATGAACATCTTGCCACTTGTAGATAAGGTGTATGAAAACTCCAATCGTCGTATTCAAACAAGTATCTTGAATGAAGTCATTGCCGATTGTCAGCTTACAACACCAGCGCCTGCAAGAAACGGAAAGCGTTTTAGAATCTACTTTGTAACACAAGTTTCTACCCAACCACCAACGTTTGTCTTCTCTTGTAATGATCCTAAGTTGATGCACTTTACGTATCAACGTTTCTTAGAAAACCAATTGCGTGCAGCCTTTGACTTTGAAGGTACACCAATTCATATCATCGCAAGAAAGAAAATTTCAGACTAATACAAACAAAAGACAGAAGAATAGGATTGCTCTTCTGTCTTTTTTCGTTGTTAGTGCAGTTCAGGTAGTTTGTATTTTGCAAAGAATGCATCGTAAGATTGTTTGAAGCTTTCATCCGTTTGGTTTTTCGTGTAAGAATGAAGTTCAAAGGTATCGTTACGAACTTCAATCAAACAAGCTGCGATATTCGAACAATGATCACCAATGCGTTCTAAACTAGTAAGTAAATCACTCATAAGAAAATCGACTTCTTGATTACAACTTCCAGAAGAGAGACGATTTACATGACGTAACTTGATGGAAAAGGCGAGATGGTCAATCACTTGTTCAAGTGGTTCGATTTGTTTTGCAAGGTTTAGATCTTCCTTGCAATAGACTTCCGTTGTTAAAGATACGATTTCTGATACAGCGCGTGTATAGAGGTTTATTTCTTTGATGGCTTCATTTGAAATTTTGATCTTTGTATCGTGAACTTCTTTTGCGATTCTTACAATGTGCATCGCATAGTCGGAGATTCGTTCAAAGTCATTTAGACAATACAACATAATCGATACCGAATGACTATCATGTCTAGTAAGGTCTTTTTGCGCAAGCTTAATTAGATAGGATCCAAGTTCATCCTGGTACGAATCAACAGATCGTTCCAATTGTTTTGCATGTGTTGCGATGTCTTCGTTGTAGGTAGTAAGTAAGGTGATTGAATGGTCTAAGGTTTGTTTTGCCATACGCGCCATATCTTTTGCGATTGTATAGCATTGTTCAACGGCAATCGATGGTGTTTCAAGTAAGCGTGAATCGATTAAAGGTTGCGTGTTTTCAACTTGTGTATCTTTGATGGTCATTGAGGCGAGTTTAACAAGTTGTGTTCCAAATGGCATTAAGAAGATCGATGAAACGATATTAAAGACCGTATGAATCAAGGCAATGCCAAAGATGGAAGCGGTTTGGTTAAGCAAAGTGAAGTGTAGGAATGCGTTTA